>JBCAZB010000100.1:0-8144 GCA_038533315.1 Pseudomonadota bacterium
CGCGAGCGAGGTTGTCGTAGGCTTTCTTCTCGAACCGTGCCAGCATTTTCGCATCGGTGCATTCGACCCAACGCGCTGTGTACACATTGACCTGCTCGAACTGGCATTCGACGCCATACTCTTCACGCAACCGATGCGCGACGACGTCGAACTGCAGAATACCCACCGCGCCAAGAATCAGATCGTTGTTGCGCAATGGCTTGAACAACTGGGTTGCGCCCTCCTCACAGAGCTGCGCGAGACCTTTCTGCAAGGCCTTCAAACGCAGCGGATCGCGTAACACAGCCCGCCTGAAAATTTCCGGCGCAAAACTCGGTATGCCCGAGAAATTGATCGTATCGCCTTCAGAAAAACTGTCGCCAATGTTGATCGTGCCGTGGTTGTGTACGCCGATAATATCGCCCGCAACAGCGGAATCGGCGTGCTGACGATCGGCCGCCATGAAGGTGATCGCCTCCGGCACCTTGATCTCTTTATCGAGGCGCATGCTCTTCAACTTCATGCCCGGTCGAAAACGTCCGGAACACACACGCATAAATGCGATGCGATCTCGATGCGCCGGGTCCATATTCGCTTGAATCTTGAAGACGAATCCCGACAACTTTTCTTCATCGGGCGTAACCAATCGCTCCTCTGCCGCGCGCGGCTGTGGCAATGGGGCCTGCTCAACAAAACCGTCCAGCAGTTCCTTAACGCCGAAATTGCTGATTGCAGAGCCAAAGAACACCGGTGTCTGCTTGGCTGCCAGATACAGCTCGCGATCAAACGGCGCGTAGACGCCCTGAATCAGCTCGATCTCATCGACGAAGTTCTGCCAGTCGTCGCCAATCCATTCGCGCGCTACATCGGAGTGCAAGCCGTCGATCGTCTCGGTTACACCAGCGCGATGTTTGGTCTCATCGGCCTGGTAGACAAAGATCTTATCGTCCAGCAAATGATAGACGCCGCGTAACGCGCGTCCCATGCCGATCGGCCACGTTACCGGTGCGCAGGTAATCGACAGCACCGACTCGATCTCGTCGAGCAATTCGATCGGCTCACGACCCTCACGATCGAGTTTATTAATGAAGGTGATGATGGGCGTATCGCGCAAACGACACACCTCCATCAACTTGATCGTGCGTTGCTCCACACCCTTCGCACAGTCGATCACCATCATCGCAGAGTCGACAGCGGTCAGCGTCCGGTAGGTGTCCTCCGAGAAATCCTCGTGACCCGGTGTATCGAGCAGATTGACGACATGGTCGCGATACGGGAACTGCATGACCGATGAGGTCACGGAGATGCCGCGTTCCTGTTCTAGCTTCATCCAGTCAGATGTGGCGTGACGACTCGCCTTACGACCCTTGACGGTGCCAGCCAGCTGAATCGCACCACCGAACAACAGCAGCTTTTCCGTCAACGTCGTTTTGCCGGCGTCCGGGTGCGAGATGATCGCGAACGTGCGCCGACGCTCGATCTCTTGCGTAAGATCAGACATGAAAAATCGCTTCCAAAGATTACAGGGCCAAGGACAGCACCAGTGCGTCCTCGCGAGTACCGCCAGCCGCCTTGTAATAGTCGCGCCGCAAGCCAACACTGGAGAAGCCGATGCTCTTGTAGAGATTGGTCGCCGCCAGGTTGGACGGTCGCACTTCGAGAAACATCGTTTTGACGCGTTGGCGGCGTGCCTCACTGATGAGCCTAAGCAACAAACTCAGTGCATACCCGCGTCGTCGAAATGCGGGTGCGATACAGATATTCAAGACATGCGCTTCCCCCGCGGCTACCGACAAGATGGCGTAGCCACGCAATTCGCCTTCCTGCTCAACGACCAGGCAGACGTAGCCGGCCAGAATGCAGTCGCGAAAAATTCCGATACTCCAAGGGAAGTCATAGCTTTGTGACTCAATCCGGCTGACAGCCTGAATGTCCTGATGATGCATACGGCGCACAAGCGGTTGTAGTTGATCGCTGGCGGCACTCATGCTGCCGACTCCAGCATGGCACGGACGCGTTTCAGATCCTGCCAGGCCTGCTGCTTAGCCGATGGCGTACGCAACAGGTAGGCGGGATGGTAGGTCACGACGACAGGTACGCCGTGATCCGGTAATGGTTTTGGCTCGCCACGCATTTTGCCGAGCGGCTTATCCTCACCGAGCAATTGGCGCGCCGCGAAACGCCCAACGGCCAGCACGACGGCGGGTTTAATCTGCGCAATCTGTTGTTCCAGATAGCCCCGACAGGCCTGCATTTCGTCGTTGCGCGGATCCCGGTTCTGGGGCGGGCGACACTTCAGCACGTTGGCGATAAACACACTATCGCGTGCCAGCCCAATGGCGGCCAGCATGCGCGTGAGCAACTGTCCGGCCCGACCAACGAACGGCTCGCCAAGACGATCTTCCTCAGCGCCCGGCGCTTCACCGACAATCAGCAAATTTGCGTAGCGACTGCCTGTCCCGAACACGGCATGGGTGCGCGTTTCGTGCAGGCGACATTGAGTGCAGCGCGTCACTTCATGTTGCAGCAACGCCCATTGACGGGCCGCATCCGGCGCGGCATTGGGTGCCACCGTCTCAGCGCGCGGGGTGACAGGGCGCGCCTCAGGTGTTGCGTTGACTTCATTGCTTTCACTGGCCGGCAACGCAGATCCAATCGACGCCGTCGCAACCGGCTGGTCAGATGCTCGTTGTATCGGCTGCCAAACATCGACGCCCAATGCATCGAGATACGCAAGACGACGGGCCTCATCCATCTCGTTGCACCTCATCATTGTCGTCAAACGTATCGTCGTCTGGCTCATCCAGTACAGTGAGTCTGCCGGGCGACCTACCAAGGAACCACAACAGTGGCCCCGATACGGTGTAACCCAGGAAGATCACAAACAGAACCAGTGGTGGATCGATTGAGATCAGCGCAATAATCAGTGGGATCAACAGCAGGTAGGCGAACGATACCCGCCCGCCCAGGTTAATCGTCTTGAAACTGTAGTAGCTGAGATTACTGACCATCAAAGCGCCGGCGACAGCCGTAATGACAAAGGCCAGCACGAGACCGCTAAAGCCGCCGATGCCGTACTTCGCACTGAGCCAGATAAACGCTGCGACCAGAGCCGCCGCACTCGGGCTCGGCAACCCCTGAAACCATGCTTTGCCGTACGTCGACGGAGCAGAGTTAAACCGCGCGAGCCGCAGGGCCGCCGTGACAGCAAACAGGAACGCTACCAACCAACCGATGCGCCCCCAGGCCACCGAATACTCGAGCAACCTTGCGACACCCCATTGGTAAACCACAACGGCGGGTGCCAGACCAAAACTAACCATGTCTGACAGGCTGTCATACTCCTGCCCGAAATCTGACTGAGTGGCTGTCATACGCGCGACGCGTCCATCCAGCCCGTCCATGACCATCGCCACGAAAACCGCGATTCCAGCCTTCGCAAAGTTGCCGTCTATGGCAGCGACGATCGCATAGAATCCCGCAAACAACGCGAGCGTCGTGAACAGATTCGGCAATAAGTAAATGCCGCGCGTGCGCGGCTTTGGATCAGACATCGTAAAGCTCAGTGGCGGCCGCTGGCGTTTGGTCCCGTACAGTGTGCCATGAACGCACCTAGACAAGCCAACAACGGGCGTTAGACGGTGGTCAGACAGTCTCCTCTGCAGAACTCTCCGACGCTTCCTGTGCGCGGCGGTCGCGACGTAGTTCTGCGAGGATATCGGCGGTCGCCAGCACACGATCCCCCGCCGCGACTCGCGGCATCGCATCGGCCGGTAGATAGACTTCGCAAGTCCTCGCCAATCGCAGAAACCCGCAACGATGACCGTGCCCGACGCGCTCACCGTAGCGCCGAAATGCCTGCGGCGTGGATAACCATCCCCCTTTGGCAAACGTGACCACGACGTCGTCACCCTCATCGGTGCGTAGCCACATGCCACCGCGGCCACTCATTCGTGAGCCTTCACGCGCGTTGTCGCGGGGGTCAAAGATCATCCCCTCAACCGGCGCCCGAATGGTGTAAGCACCCAGCGGATTAACCCGAATAACGACTCGCAACGACTCGCGATCCAGTAACCCCGAGCGGGTTTTTTCTACCGTGACCACCTTGCCGTCGCAGGGCGCAAGCACCGCGCGCGGGCGCAGCGGCGCCTGCCGCACCGGGTCTTGAAAGAGCGCGATGAGAAAAGCCACCGGAATCAACACCGGCAGCGCGTACAAAGGTCCCACAAATTTGGCGATGGCAATAGCGATGACCGCACAGGCCACGAACCACCAGATTCCTTCGCTCGCAAATGCAGAGTGTCGGCGCACAGCAGATTCCGACTAAAAACGAGGCTCGATTCTATACGCGACGACCGCTTGCCCGCTACAATGCGCGTCAAGTTGATGACAAAGCAACCCCATGAAAGTATCTGCGCTCAATCTCAATACCCTCAAGGAAGATCCCGCTGAAGCCGAGGTCATCAGTCACAAACTGATGCTCCGGGCTGGCATGATCCGCCGTCTTACCTCGGGCATTTTCACTTGGATGCCACTCGGACTGCGTGTGCTACGGAACGTCGAGCGAATCGTGCGTGAGGAAATGAATCGTGCCGGCGCGCTCGAGTTGCTGATGCCGTCAGCACAGCCGGCGGAGCTTTGGCAGGAGTCCGGACGCTGGGACCAGTACGGCCCGCTGCTGCTGCGCATGAAAGACCGCCATGAACGCGACTACTGCGTCGGTCCCACGCATGAGGAGGTCATGACCGACGTCGCTCGCCGTGAGCTGCGCTCCTACAAGGATCTGCCAGTTTGCTACTACCAGATACAGACCAAATTCCGTGACGAGATTCGCCCACGTTTCGGTGTAATGCGCTCGCGCGAGTTCATCATGAAAGATGCGTACAGTTTCAACGCGGATGAGGCTTCGTTGCAGCAGAGTTACGATGCGATGGCTGAGGCCTACACCCGCGCCTTCACACGCATGGGACTGCACTTTCGAAAAGTCGATGCGGACAGTGGCGAAATCGGTGGCGCACGCTCACAAGAGTTTCATGTCCTGGCCGATTCCGGCGAGGACGCGATCGCGTACTGCGAAGCAGACGACTATGCCGCGAATGTAGAAATGACACCGACCCCAGTCATCGGGCCGGCACCTGCAGCGACTGCCACACTGCAACGCGTCGACACGCCTGGCGTGAAAACCATGCAGCAGGCATCCGAGGCGCTGGACTTGCCCCTCGAGCGTTTGGTCAAGACACTCGTTGTCGCAGGCATTGACGGCCCCGTCGCGCTCGTACTGCGCGGCGATCACGAATTGAACGCGGTGAAAGCTGCCAAACAGCCATTGGTCGCGTCGCCGTTGCGCATGGCCGAGCCTGCGGAGATCGTCGCCGCGACCGGTGCAACGCCGGGATCTGTCGGACCGGTTGGATTGGAAATTCCGGTGCTGGTCGATCATGCCGCAGGCGCGCTAGCCGACTTCGCGTGTGGCGCTAATTCCAAACACGTGCATCTGACAGGCGTCAATTGGCAGCGTGACGTCGCACTGGCGGACACCGTTGATTTGCGAAACGTCGTCGCTGGCGACCCTTCACCCACCGGTAGCGGCCCATTGGCTATCGCTCGCGGTATTGAGGTGGGGCATATTTTTCAGCTGGGTACGAAATACTCAGAGGCCATGGATGCCGCGGTTCAGGATGAGCACGGACAAGCCATGGTCATGCAAATGGGCTGCTACGGTATCGGCATCACACGAGTCGTCGCTGCCGCCATCGAACAGAACCACGACGAGCGCGGCATCATCTGGCCTGAACCCCTGGCGCCGTGGCAAGTGGTTATCATCCCGATCAATGCGCATCGATCGGAAGCGGTCGCCCAAGAGGCCGAATCGCTGTACGCGGCACTGCTCGATGCTGGCATCGAAGTGTTGCTCGATGACCGCGACGCACGGCCTGGTGCTAAGTTCGCCGATGCCGAATTGATCGGCATACCGCATCGTGTCGTCATCGGCGATCGTGCCTTGAAGCAAGGCCATCTTGAATACCAGCATCGTCGCGACCAGGAAGCGAGCGCGCTGAACCGTGATGAAGTTCTCAAGCGTCTGGGCGTCGCCTGATTTATGTTAATAGGATGAACAGGCGATCCTTTTTAGCCGCTTCTGGGTTGCTGGCCGTGACGCCATCACTCGCACAGGCCGCAAAATCGACAGAACGTGATCCTGCGTTAGCCAATGCGCTTCGTCTCGCTGCGCGCGATGCCGACACCTTTGAAGACCGGTTTGATGCAGAGGTTTGGCTGAAAGACATGTCTGGCCGGCTGGGCTCGCGTGTGAAGGAGCCGGAAGAGCGCGTCGCGATCCTCAAAGGCGTGCATCGCGAAGCGCAAAAAATCGAATTGGCGCCGGAGCTCGTCCTCGCCGTCATCGACATTGAAAGTAACTTCGATCGCTTCGCTATTTCCTACGCCGGCGCGTGTGGCCTGATGCAGGTTATGCCCTTCTGGCTGGACGAAATCGGGCAACCGAATGACAGCCTGTTCGATATCGATACGAATCTCAGAATGGGCTGCACCATCCTGCGTCATTACTATGATCGTGAAAAAGGCGACTTACACAAGAGTCTGGCGCGCTACAACGGCAGCGTCGGTAGCCGACGATACTCGAACAAGGTACTAGAACGATTGAGGAAACGCTGGCGGCAGAATTAACTGCTAGGGGCGATTATCTTCTCGTTTGATCGGCTGTTCACCCATACGATCTGGCCCACCCGGACGCGTCTCAGACTGCTCGCGTGCCGCGGTAGCGTATTGCTTGGCAAGCCCTGCATCGCGTTTCGCGGCCGCGTAGGCTCTACGCTTCAGGTTGGCCTCCGCATTGCGCAGGCTGACACGCGCTTCAGCAAGCGCGTCCGGTGCGTGCTTGCTAGCACCCGCGTCAACCGCAGCAGCAATCGCCAACCGCGCATCGCTCATTTCTTGTATAGGCGGCGGTACGCTGGCACAGCTTGCCAACCAAAACGCACATACCAACCCGGTGATCGCTCTTTTCATCGTTCCGAAACGCTACAAAAGCTTGACTTGACCGTCAAGCATCACGCGCGACATCCCGAGGTGGCATAATGCGCGGATGACCTCAGCCAAACCGATCATTCTGCACAACCCGCGTTGTTCGAAGTCACGTCAAACCTTAGCGTTACTGCGAGACGCCGGTCATGAACCGACCGTACGCGAGTACCTCAAAGAACCGCTCGATCGCGACGAGTTACAACGCCTCAGCACACAACTGGTCCAACCGATCAGCGATCTGCTGCGCAGCAATGATGCGCGACCGTTAGGGTTCATCGCCGATCAACATGATGTGATCGATTGGTTGGCTGAGCACCCGCAAACCATGCAGCGGCCGGTCGTCATCGCAAACGACCGTGCAGCGATCGGCAGACCGCCGGAGTCGACACTCGCATTGTTTGACGAATACGATTCAAGGGATGTGTCCTCATGACATCGATACTGGTCGTCTATTACTCACTGAATGGCTCTACCGAAGCGCTCGCTCGGGAAATCAGTCGTGGTGTCGATTCACACGATGGCGCCGAAGCGATTTTGCGCACGGTACCACCCGTCAGCGCAAAAACTGAGGCGGTCGCACCGGGCGTACCGGATAGTGGTCCGCCCTACGCGACCCGTGACGATCTTGCGGAATGCGACGGCCTGATCATGGGCAGCCCCACGCGCTTCGGGAACATGGCAAGTGCGATGAAGTATTTCATCGATGGCACCAGCGGCGAATGGTTGTCCGGCGCGTTGGCCGGCAAACCTGCCGCTGTATTTACGTCAAGCGCATCGATGCACGGTGGCCAGGAATCGACGCTGCTCAGCATGGCTATCCCGTTGCTACACCATGGCATGTTGTATTGCGGCTTGCCTTATAGTGAGCCAGCACTCAGCGCCACGCAGACCGGCGGCACGCCTTACGGGGCGAGTCATGTCGCCGGAGAAGATCGCGCAGGTAAGCTTAGTGACTCAGAAAAGACACTCGCGTTCGCCTTGGGTGCTCGTGTCGCCAGTATCGCCGAGAGGCTGGCAAGCTGATGCTGAACACAGCCAGCGGAAGACGACTGATTGGACTCGGTGGCTGGCTGGCGCTAGCGCTGTGCACACTGTACTGGTTGTGGGACGCCCGAGCTTCA
>JBCAZB010000101.1:0-8137 GCA_038533315.1 Pseudomonadota bacterium
CACAACCCGCTTTGAGGGTCAGACCCGCCTCATGCACCTTGCCAAGGATGTTGTCCATCGAATCGGCGATCGTGCCAGACACGGTGCAGTTGATCGTCGACGTGGCAGGCTTGTGCGCCTGTGCGCCAGCATTCGATGTAATGCGACCCGCGGGAATCGCACCGGAACGCAGCGCCCACAGGAAACGCTCGTACCAGGCGGACGGGTCGGTTTCGACATCGGCGAGCGCCTTCGCGACACGTTTAAAGGTGTCGTCGACCGTCTTGTCGATAATTTCGCCCGACTTCGCAGACAACCGATATTTGGTTTGCCAAATATCTTCGGACGTTTCCTGCAACGGAATGTCCTGCACTTTTTCTACCACCATGACGTTATCCGCCCCGGAATCTGTGGCTATGCTCATGCGTTTTCTAACCCCTGAAAAATATCGCGTGACACTTGCGTGCCTGAAACGCTTTTTTGTTGACCGCACTGCGATGTTCAAATCCCTTCATTGAATAGCGCCCGAAGGCCCTAATCGCAGCGAATAGCTTCCCTGCCAGTCAGACAAACCCCGACCAGCATGCCGTCACCGGCATCCTTATCAATTTCGATGTTCGCCACACACAAGATGTTGTGCGAGCGTGGGGTAAGATTATGCCTCGAAGGGGCCGCTGTCAAGCATGATTTCCGTTTTGTCTAAAACGTACTTTCTAATTTTTTTCAATCACTTACAAAATCTACTTTTCAGACCAGATGAGGAAAACGTTAAATTTTTGTGACAGGCGACATAACACCTTAGACACAACATATAGTGTTTAGCCAAAATATACGAAAAATCAGTGACCTGCTGATCTGATTGTGGTTTTCCGCCGAATTCCTGCTTGAAATCGGCAGTTTTGGTGCCCACACACAGTTTTATGGCCGACTTTGGAACCGTTTTGGTCCACAGCCGGTCTTAATCACGGTATCTTTAAAACGCATAACCGGTTTGCGGGCCGCGCAGGTCTGCAGCCAGACAGTGACAGGAACCCCCTTATGAAATTTACCCGATTATTCTCGAGTCTGTTTTTGCTCATCGCAGCGGCCGGTAGTCAGGCAGCGTTGCCCGAGAGCCTCAGCGGACAGCCGTTGCCGAGCCTCGCACCGCTGGTGCAGGAAGTCTCACCGGCAGTCGTCAATATTCAGGTCAGCGCAACGGCACCGACCTCACGGCGTGATCCGTTCCGCGATTTCTTTGGCATGCCCTCGCCGCGCTCACCACGCGAAATGCGTTCGGCCGGTTCCGGCGTCATCGTTGATGCGAAGAACGGTTACATCCTGACCAACCATCACGTCGTCGCCAACGCGACGGATATCAAAGTCACACTGTTTGACGACCGCGAGTTGCAAGCCGAAATCATCGGTTCTGATGAAGGCACCGACGTGGCCGTGATCAAGGTCGACGAGAAAGACCTGATCGAAATCTCGATTGGTGACTCGGACACGACGCAGGTCGGCGACTTTGTCATCGCTATCGGCAACCCGTTTGGCCTGAGCCATACAGTCACGTCTGGCATTGTCAGCGCGCTCGGCCGCAGCGGCATCAGCCGTGGCGGTTATGAAGATTTCATCCAGACCGACGCCTCGATCAACCCGGGCAACTCGGGTGGTGCACTGGTTAACCTGCGCGGTGAGCTGGTCGGTATCAACTCGGCGATCATCAGCGGCAATGGCGGCAACGTCGGCATCGGTTTCGCGATCCCGTCGAATATGGCCAGCAGCATCATGAGCCAACTGCTCGACTACGGTGAGGTCAAGCGCGGCCTGCTGGGTGTATCTATCGACACGGTGAGCGTGGACGAACAAGACGCACTCGGCGTTAAGAATGTCACTGGCGCCGTCGTACGCTCCATCAACCCCGGTTCAGCCGCCGAGCGCGCGGGCCTCGAAGTCATGGACATCATCACGGCGGTCGATGGCGAAAAAGTCGACTCGGCTGCCGAGCTTCGCAACGCGATTGGCTTGAAGCGCAGTGGTGACAGCGTCGAAATCACGGCGTTACGCGATGGTCGCGTCGATACCTACAAAGCGATACTCGACGAGCTGAACAACGGGCAGATCGCGAACGCCTCCGAATTGCATCCCGGCCTCGCGGGCGCATCGTTTGCCAACGGCGACGTGCAAGGCACGGTCGTCGCAAGCTCGGTCACGCCTGAATCACCAGCCGCGAGCTTTGGCCTGCGTCAGGGCGACCGTGTGATCAGCATCAATCGTCAACGCGTTAGCAGTGTCGATGACATGCAATCCATCGCGACGGCCAACAGCACAGGCGTGTTGTTCATCGAGGTCGAGCGCAATGGTCGCCGATTGCTGTTGAAGTTCGTAGGCTAGTCCGCTGCGAGCACAACCGTGCAGCTTGATTGCGGCGCTGGTGGCTTTGATCGCTGCCAGCGCCGTTTTCGCGTCTGATATCGACGCACAACGTCAGGCGTTTATCGCCGCCTGGCCCGCGGCGCTGGAGGGCGAGCTGCCGGCCGACCGCGAGCAACGGCGGCTTTTGAAAACGTATCCCCTCTGGCCCGATCTGCAAGCCGCGGTATACAGCGCGACACTCGCGACGACGCCACCGGCGGAAATCGAACAGTTCATGCAGCAGCACGCGGCGCTGGCGCCCATTCGTCGACTGCGCTATCGCTATGTGAGCCACTTAGGCCGTAGTGCGCAGTGGCAGCGCTTTCTGAAACACTACAACGCGCATTACGCGCAGTCCGATCTGCCGCCGCTCGACTGCCTCGCGTTGCGCGCTCACATCGCGACCGGTCAGTCTGCGGATGCGCTTGGCAAACGTCTGTGGTTGGTCGGTCGCTCACAGCATGATTTTTGTGACGCGGCGTTTGCCACCTTGAAGCAGCGCGGATTTTTCACCGAGGCGCTCATACGCGAACGCCTGCAACTGGCGATCGACGCGCGCCAATTCGGTCTCGCACGCTACCTGGCCGGCATGCTGGACACCACCGCCGCAGACGCGGTCGCGCGCTGGCAGCGTGCGCTCGGTGACCCGCAGCAGGCACTCGCCAAACCGACGCGGCATAGCAGTCAACAACTGACGGCCGCTGCGCGCAAGCTCGCGTTACGAGATGCGCCGGCCGCATCACGAGGCTTTGCCAACGCGGCCCGCACGGTCAACTTTGACGACGAGCAATTCGGTCGCGTGATGCGCACGATCGGCATCGCATCGGCGCAAGACAATGAGCCGACCGCCGCCGAATTGCTCGCCGCCGTTCCCGACTCCCATCGCGACCTCCGTGTAATGGAATGGCAGACCCGCACCGCCTTGCGCGAAGGTCGCTGGCGCGACGTGTTGCGACTGGTCGCCAGCATGCCGATGTCGGCCCAATCCACGGACCGCTGGCGTTACTGGGAAGCGCGTGCATTGCAAGCGAGTGGACAAGCAGACGCAGCTCGCGGGCTCCTCAATAGTCTCGCCAGCGAACGCAGCTACCATGGTTTCCTGGCGGCCGATGCGCTGGGACTCGACTACGCGTTTGATCATCAGCCGCTGGAAACCGATGCAACGATGCTCGATACGCTGGCCGCAGAGCCGACGATTGTTCGGGCGCGCGAGCTGCGCGCCGTTGGCCAGGTGAAGCGTGGCGCCGACGAGTGGCGTCGTGCGCTACGCACACGCAGCAACGAAGAAAAACGCGCTGCGGCCATGCTGGCGCATCGCTGGCAATGGCACCGTGAGGCCATCGCGCTGCTCGGTGAACTGAAGGCCTGGGACGATCTCGACATGCGCTACCCGCTGGCCTTTGCCGAGATGGTCGAGCAACGCAGTGAGGCCGTCGGTATTTCGGCAAGCCTTGCGCTTGGCATCCTGCGCAGCGAAAGCCTTTACGACCACGAGGCGCGTTCATCGGCCGGCGCCTGGGGCCTGATGCAGATTATGCCGGCCACCGGACGTCGGGTCGCTAAACAAACCGGGCTGCGCTGGCGCGGCATTGAAACGCTGAAGACACCGGCTGACAACATTACGCTTGGCACACATTATCTCGCCGGACTCATTGATCGTTTCGGTCAGCCCGCACTCGCGGCCGCTGCCTATAATGCTGGTCCACATCGCGTCGAACGCTGGCTGCCTCAGACAGGCAGCGTGCCAGCCGATATCTGGATCGAGACGATCGCTTATGACGAAACACGCGCCTATGTCCAACGCGTGTTGGCAGCGCAGTCCGTATTTCGTTGGCGGACTAATGCACCTCAGCAGCGCCTATCGGACATCTTGCAACCCGTGGCGGCAAAACAACGCGCCGTCGCTAGCCTGACTGGCTTATAATCCGGCCAATGCGAAATTCCAAACACTATGTCGTACTCGGCGGCACCGGCTTTGTTGGCCGTGAAATTGTCAATCAGTTAAGTGCCCGCGGCTATTCGATCACGATCCCGACGCGTAATTGCGAGCAAGCGCAAGAGCTGTACGTCAACCCGCAGGTCAAGCTGGCGGCGGCCGACGTACACAATCAGGAATCGCTCGCCAAAGTGATCGGCGATGCAGGCGTCGTCATCAATCTGATCGGCATTCTGAATGAAGAGGGTCATCACCGCGGCCGCGGCTTTTATGTGGCGCATCGCGACCTCACCAAAACCGTCATCGACGTCTGCCAGCAACTCGGCGTGCCGCGCTTGCTGCAAATGAGCGCGCTGAAAGCGAGCAGCAAGAATGGCCCTTCCGATTACCTGAAAAGTAAAGGCGAGGCGGAAGACGCCATTCGCGCCATTGGCAAGGCATTGCCGGGTTGGACGATCTTCCAGCCGTCTGTGATTTTCGGGCCGGATGATGGCTTTATGAATCGCTTTGCGGGTTTACTCAAGATCGCACCCTTCATGCCGTTAGCACGCCCCAATGCCCGCTTCGCGCCAGTGTATGTCAACGACGTCGCAGCCGCGTTTGTGGCCGCGTTGGACAACCCGGACACGATCGGCAAGACCTATCAAATCGGCGGTCCGAAGGTGTATTCGTTGCGTGAGTTGGTGGCCTACGTGCGTGAATTGCTCGGACTAAAACGACCGATCATCGGTCTGCCCGACCCGCTCGCGCGACTGCAGGCGCGTATTTTTGGCATGGTGCCTGGCAAGCCGTTCTCGATGGATAACTTCCGCTCACTCACCGTACACAGCATTTGCGACACGGATGGGCTTGCCGAACTCGGTATTGATGCCACACCGCTCGAGGTGATCGCGCCGACCTACCTAAAGCGCGGTGGACGCAACGCCCATTTCGACAAACTGCGAAAAAACGCCGGCCGCTAATCCTGCGGCATCAGCGCCGCGAGCGCGGCGTCGCGCGCCCCGCGGTCAAGATCACCCAGCCGTTTGACGGCATCAAAAAAGGCTGACATGTCACTGTCTTGTTGTGCGTAAAGCACTTTAAAGGCTGGCGTCAGGTCGTTGTACAAAGAGACTGGAATCAGCGCGGCATTATTATGCGGCGGGCGGGACCGCGCGCCGGCCTCTTGCCAATCCTCGGCCAGTCCCGCGAACAAAGCAGCCTTTCGCGCGCGCTTTTCTACGTCGGTCAAATCGTCGGCGTACAGCGCTTTGAGGTCCGCGCGCAAACCACGGATGAGTGCCAGTAACCGCTGACGCAACGCACGGTTAGTCACCGCGACCGGCGGACCGGCATCCCGACCCGACTCGCGCCAGCGCTCCAGGCCGATATCTGCGACGGCGGTGGCAAACGATTCGTTAAACGCGGTGTCGTCGCCGACATAGATCACCTGATGCGCGAGCTCGTGAAAGATCAGACTGACCAAACCACGGTCGCTTCTCGTCAGCATCGTGCTAACGACTGGATCGCGCAGCTTACCGAGAGTGGAGTACGCCGGCACGCGACGTGTGGTCACATCCAATCCGCGCTCTGACAGCGCGTCCGCCTTGCGTCGTGCGTCGGCCTCATCGAAATACCCACGATAGGCTAGACAGCCAGCGAACGGGTAACACCAGGTCTCAGGCTGCAACGAGAATTCTGGTGCAGCGAACACATTAACGACCACGTAGCCGCGTTCCAGATCCACGTAGTGTCGGTAGCTGCCGTTATCCGGCAACTGAAGCTCGCTATGCGCAAAGGCAACCGCCTCCTGCACCAGTGCAAGTCTGCGATGCAACTCCGGCTCGGTCGCATCCCCTGCCAGCACTTCGGGAATTGGCTGCTTGGCACGTGACAGCGACCATTGACCCTGTGCAGCTTGCCAGTAGTAGCATCCACTCAAACAGTGAATGAGCCCCAACAATAGCAATCGCTTCGGTACACTAACCATCGAGAGAAACACCTACGAGCGCAGGCACGATGCACAGCTTCATCTTAACCACCCAGATCATAGAGCTAACGTTTGGCCAGCAGGCCGAGCCGATGCTTGCGTCCGCGCGGTTTTTGGTGTCGGAGGGTCGGCTCGCATGAGTATGCTCGATGGTCTCACTGTGTATCTGGTTGGCGGCGCGGTACGTGATCGTCTGCTCGGCTTGCCGGTCAAGGACCGAGACTGGGTGGTCGTCGGTGCCACGCCCGACGACATGCTGGCACGTGGCTTTCGTCAGGTGGGCGCCGACTTTCCGGTATTTCTGCATCCCGACACGCAGGAAGAATACGCACTGGCGCGCACCGAGCGCAAGACAGGACATGGCTACCAGGGCTTCAGCTTTAACACGGCGGCCGATGTCACGCTGGAAGACGACCTACTCCGTCGCGACCTAACCATCAACGCCATCGCCGAAGATCTCGATGGCAACCTGATCGACCCTTACGGTGGCGCCAGCGACCTCGACGAACGCCGGCTTCGGCATGTGTCGCCCGCTTTCGCCGAAGATCCGCTGCGCGTGTTGCGCGTCGCGCGTTTTGCCACGCGTTTCAGCGCCCTCGATTTCACGATCGAAACGGAGACGATGCAACTGATGAGTGACATTGTCGCCAGCGGCGAGATGACACATCTGGCGGGTGAACGCGTCTGGGCGGAAATGTCGCGCGCGCTCCTGTCACCAACGCCATCGGTGTTCTTCCGCGTGCTGCGTGCGACTGGTGCACTCGCGGCGCTGCTGCCGGAAGTAGACGCCTTGTTTGGCGTGCCGCAGCCAGTGCAGTGGCACCCCGAGATCGATACCGGCTTGCACACGTTGCTTGTCATAGATCAGGCCGCGACGATGAGCGACGCACTACCGGTGCGCTTCGCGGCGCTGGTACACGACCTCGGCAAAGCGCTGACGCCTGCAGAGAAACTGCCCTCCCACCACGGACATGAAGACGCCGGTGTCGCGCCGATTGAGGCAGTCTGCGATCGATTGCGCGTACCGAACGCGTGCCGTCGGTTGGCCATCATGGTGGCGCGACATCACACCAACTGCCATCGCGTGTTCGAGCTGAAGGCGTCAACCCTGCTCAATAAACTCAAGGCAATGGACGGCTTCCGTAACCCGCAGCAGGTCATCGATTTCACGATCGCGTGCGAGGCGGACGCACGCGGGCGCACCGGACTCGAAGAGCGCGATTATCCGCAAGCGGCCTTTTTTCGCGGCGCGCTCGCAGCGGCGCTAGCAGTCCGTAATGCTGACATCGCCGCGACCGGCGTCACCGGCAAGGCCTTTGGTGAAGCGCTGGATCGCGTCCGACTCACTGCGATTAAAACCTACCGTGCCGAGTACGACCGTCAGACCAATACGTAAATGATCAGGGCCGCCAGCGCGAGACGATAGAGCATGAACGGCAACATGCCGATGCGGCTGATGAATTTCAGGAAGTACTTGATCGTCAGGTAAGCCACAACAGCGGACAAGGCTGCTCCCACAAGCAGCGTCCCCCAAGCGGTGGGCGCGTCGCTCTCGATGAGCTTCAGTGTTTCCAGCCCACCGGCCAGTACGATCACCGGGATGGACAGCAAAAACGAAAAGCGGGCCGCGGCCTCAGCTGTTAGCCCCATCGCCATGGCCGCGGTCATCGTGACACCGGACCGAGACGTACCCGGAATCAACGCGCAGGCCTGCGCAAAACCGATCATGATGGCGTCCCACCAGCGCATGTCGGTGACGGTGCGCTGCGACGTGCCAAGTCGCTCAGCGAGGTACAACAGCACGCCGAAGCCGGCTGTTGTAGCGGCGATCACGGCAGGCGAGCGCAATGAGGCCTCGA
>JBCAZB010000102.1:0-8119 GCA_038533315.1 Pseudomonadota bacterium
GGATCCAGTGAGCTGACGAGTCCAGACAGTTGTTCGCTCTCTGCGACAAAGTCTGCTGCTTCCAAAAATGTCATTCGTCTTGCATCCCCACCTCGATCAGCACACTGCCGCTGTCAACTTGTTGGCCGGTCTCGCAGTTTATTGCTGTGACGGTGCCAGCGGCGCCAGCAAGAATATCGTGCTGCATTTTCATAGCCTCTATCACCGCGAGCGTCTGGCCTTGAGAAACCACATCGCCTGTCGTGACAGCAATGTCGATGATACGACCATGCATCGGTGCGGTGACATCGCCGGCACTCTGAGACTGATCCGCAGTGCTACCCAAGCGCGGAAGACTGATGGTGGCAGTGCGGTCGCCGGTGGCCACCAATATCCGATTGTCGTCGATCACGTAATGAAAGGTGATCACCTGCCCGTCGCACTTGCAAACAATCCGTTGCTCTCCCTCGGACACAATCTCAAATTGCTGACCGTCGATGTCGAGCGTACTAGAAACGGTGGATACGATGTCGAGGTGGTGCGTTGCATCGTCTTGCAGTACAGCAAAGCGGCTTCTCAGCGCGCCATCACTCCGCCAGCCCAGCAAATTGCGAGACGCGAGCGCAGCCGCGCATCGCGCGCGCTCACTCAGATACCATGCCAAACCGGCGAGGCGCTCGAGTTGCACACTAGCGTTACTATCGTGAGCCGGCGCTTGCATTTGACTCTCGATAAACGCCGTTGTTGCTTCGCCGCGGGCGAATGTCTCGTCCGCGAGGGATTGAATCAGGAAGTCGCGATTGTTCTTCACCCCGAGTAGCGTTGTCTCGCGCAGTGCGGCGATTAACCGTCGTCGCGCCACATCGCGCGAATCGCCGTGGACGATAATCTTCGCGACCATCGGATCGTAGAACGGGGAGATGGTGCTGCCAGTCTCGATACCCGCGTCTGTACGCGCGGAATCTGAAACCTGCCAAAACAACGCGTCGCCGACTGCCGGCATAAAGTCGTTATTCGGATCTTCCGCATACAGGCGTGCTTCCATCGCGTGTCCGTTCAGCGAGACGTCCGACTGATCGAATCGTAGCGGTACGCCCTCGGCGACGCTGATTTGCAACGCGACGAGATCCAGTCCGGTGATCATCTCGGTGACCGGATGTTCCACCTGCAGACGTGTATTCATCTCTAGAAAATAAAACTCGCCGTTGCTGTCCAGCAGAAATTCGACGGTACCGGCACCGACGTAGTCGATGTCACGCGCCGCAGCGACTGCAGCCTCGCCCATTCGTTCACGCAGCGCGTCATCCACCGCGGGGCTCGGCGCTTCTTCGATGATTTTTTGATGTCGTCGCTGTACGGAACAGTCGCGTTCGCCGAGGTGTACCACGTGCCCGTGTTGATCGGCGAGAATCTGGATCTCCACATGCCGCGGCGACACGATGGCGCGTTCAAGGATCAGTGAATCATCGCCAAACGCTGACATCGCCTCGGTGCGCGCAAGCCGCAACGCGTCGGCGAGATCGTTTGCTGCGTGTACCAAACGCATGCCACGACCACCGCCGCCAGCGGAGGCTTTGACCATTAACGGGTAGCCGATCTCAGCTGCTGCTTCGATCAACCGAGCATCGGATTGATCATCGGCCTGATAGCCCGGCACGCAAGGCACACCTGCGCTGACCATGCGCCGCTTGGCGGCAGCCTTGTTGCCCATGATAGCCATCGATGTGGCCGACGGGCCGATCAGCGTGATGTCCGCCGCTTCGCAGGCTTCAGCAAACGCCGCGTTTTCCGATAGAAACCCGTATCCGGGATGGATCGCATCGGCGCGCAATTCACGCGCAGCTTCAATGACGCGCGCGATATTCAAGTACGAGGCCGTCGCTGCCGACTCGCCGATCGCAACAGCGGCATCTGCCGCGGCGACATGCGGTGCTGCTTCATCCGCCTCCGAATAGACCGCAATGGCAAAGCGACCTTCCTGTTGAATCGTTCGAATGATGCGGCAGGCAATCTCGCCACGATTCGCGACCAGAATGCGCTCTAGCCGTTTCATTCTTGCCACCGCGGGTCTCTCTTTTCGATAAACGCGGCGATGCCCTCGCGGCCCTCGTCGCTCGCAAGTCGCTCGGCAAATACCTGCGCCGCGTTGTCGATGAGGGTCGAAAGCTGCTGCCCGGTCAGTGAACGTAGCAACGCCTTGGTCGCCGCGACCGCACCCGGTGCACAACGTCTGACATCGGTCTGAACCTGCGCTTCGATCGCGCCAAGCGCATCGCCATCGTCGACAACGAAATCGGCAAGGCCAAACGATTGTGCTTCCTGTGCATTGAAGCGAGCGCCGGTCAGCATCAACCGCCGGCCGGTTGCTTGTCCCGCCCGCTGTATCACCAACGGCGCGATCTGAGCCGGCACGATGCCCAATTGGGTTTCGGTCAGGGCGAAGCGTGTGTCGGACGTGACTGCGACAATATCGCCGGCACACATCATGCCGAGACCACCGGCGATCGCTGCGCCGTGCACCAGCATGACGACGACTTGTGGCATTTCGTTGATTTGGTGGAACAAGGCACCGGCGCGCCGACTGACGGCGTTGATGGTCGTCAATGACGCTTCGTCCAATTCGCGCTGGAAGCCCTTGAGATCGCCGCCCGCGCAGAACACCTTGCCTTCGCCGCGGAACGTGATGCCGCGGATGTCTCGATTGTCTGCCGCCTCGGCAAGCACACTGGAGACGTCGGCCACCATTGTGTCGCTCAGTGCGTTTCGATTGTCGGGTTGGTCCAACGTGATGGTAAGCCAACCGCGGTCGAGCGCTGTGTGGATCGTCGGTGCGCTCATATTCTGGCCACCCCAAAACTGTTGGGTCGCGTGTTGGTCGTCGCACCGGCCGCGATGGTGTCCAGCAAAAAGCCCAGCACGCGGCGTGTGTCGCGGGGATCGATCATGCCATCATCGAGCATGTGCCCGGAGGTGTAGAACGCGTCGGATTGTCCGTCAAACAATGCGGTCAGCTGTGTCTCCTGTTGAGCGACGACCTCATCCGGCAATTCACGGCCTTTCGCTTTGGCTGCCGCACGACTCACCATCGTCATCGTTTTCGCCGCCTGATCTCCGCCCATAACACCGGTGCGGGCATTGGGCCATGTCAGCAAAAAGTCTGGCGCCATGCCGCGCCCGCACATGCCGTAGTTGCCGGCTCCATAACTGGCACCGATGTTGATCGTGATTTTGGCGACGTCCACGTTTGTTACCGCCTGAATCATTTTCGATCCGTGTTTGATCATCCCGCCTTGCTCGTAAGCTTTGCCGACGAGGTAGCCCGTCGTGTTTTGCAGGAAAATCAGAGGGTGACCGGCTTGGTCGCATAGTTGCATGAATTGGGTTGCCTTGGCGGCGCCCGACGGGTCGATCGGTCCGTTGTTGGCAATAATGCCGCAAGCGTGTCCGAAGACAGCCGCTTGTACACAAACCGTGCTGGCGCCGAAGCGTGGTTTGAAATCGAGCAGGTCAGAACCGTCGACAATACGCGCGATTACTTCGCGCACTTCATAGGGCTTGCGGTAGTCCAGCGGCACAATGCCAGCGATGTCATCGATACTGAGTTTCGGTTCAGCGAAGGACCGCTTTGGCGGCGGCGGACAACGTTGCTGCCATTGCAGCTTGCTGACGACATCGCGCCCGATCTCGATTGCGTGTGCATCGTCCTCGGCGAGATACTCGACCAGGCCGCTAACCTCGGCGTGCATTAACGCACCACCCAATTCTTCGTCAGTGGCGATTTCACCGGTCGCCGCTTTTAACAACGGTGGCCCTGCAAGAAACGCTTTGGCGCGATCTCGCACAGCTACAACGTAGTCGCTCATGCCAGGCATGTAGGCACCGCCTGCCGTTGATGAGCCATGCAGCAGGTTGATCACAGGAATGCCGGCCGCGCTCAGTCGTGCCAGATTGGCAAAGAAAGTGCCGCCGGCGACGAAGCCACCGACCGTATATTGCATCAGGTTGGCACCGGCGCTTTCCACGCAGTGAACAAACGGCAGCTTGTGCCGCAATGCGATCTCTTGTGCCCGAAAAATCCGATAAGCCGTCGGCTCTGTCAACGCGCCTGCCTGAATGCCGCTATCGCTTACAGAAATGACGCAACGCACGCCTTCAATAAACCCGATGCCGGCGATGACATTGCCGCCGGGCAAGGATTTGGTCTCATCGCTATTGTCGTGCAGATAACCGGCCAGGTTGGCAATCGCGAAAAACGGCATGCCCGGGTCAAGCAGAGCCGCGAGGCGATCACGAGGTAGCAGTTGCCCCCGTTCGGCGAAGCGCGCTGTACGCTTTGCCGAAAGCGTCGCGCCGCGTTGATTGAGTTCGTCCAGCCGGGCGACCAGTGCCAGCATGCCGCTGCGGTTGGTAGAAAACGCCTCGCTTCGGGTGTTGATGCTCGATTCAAAGTTCCCCATTACGGCCTGCTGTTTTCCTCGTACTTCAAACTGGATTGTAGCGCGCCGCACTCAAGCCGACAGCTCTCTTGCCATTTGCAGCGGAATCTCGATCGGTGTGGCGAGCAATAGTTGTGCGTAACCCTTGCCTTGTGGGTCGTTGCGTAGGCTCGCGACACCGCCACCACCGAGTACGTCGTGTAGCACAAAATTGACGGCAGCGATGCCGGGGAGAAAATAGCGATCGACGGGTTGGCTCGTGAAGTGCGCGAAGCGATCGGCCACGACCTCGGGCTGCAGTGCCTGCCAGATGTAAGGCAGGTACTCGGGAAGTCGCGCAATGACACCAATATTGGCTTTGTCGCCCTTGTCGCCGCTGCGCGCCCAGGCGAGGTCGATCAACGGCACCGTTGTCGTGTGGGTGTCGTCTTCAGGCGGTGAAGGTGGCGATATCGGCGGTGCGATGATTGGCGTGAATTCTTCCGGGCTGACGCCTCGCGTCTCGTCGCCAATCGACACGGTGATGTCCACCGCCGTTTTATCGATCAAAAATGAAAATAGCCGCATCACGGGGGACGGGCGCGGTCGCGTGCCAGCGAAGCCGGTGAGTCCCGGCGGTCCGCCGAGTGCCGCGCCGATCGTTTCTCGCAGAAGCATGCCGACCGCGGCTTTGCTGGCATGACGCGCCGCGATCTTTAGCTGTACTTCGCGGGCGCCATTAACCGCGCGAAAGTCGCCGTAATGGTGCTCGTTGCCGGTGAGTTCGACCAGTACATCGTCGTAGTCCTGTAAGCCGTGGTCGGCTAGCAGTGCGCGAACGCGTCGCAACACACCATCTGCGAACAGTCTCGCTTTTTCGTCGGCGGCTTCGCCGTAGAACAACAGAGTCTGGCCTGCGCGATATCCATCCATATAGATCGCGCTCACCTTGTACTGATCGGTAGGCGGTCGACCGCGTATGCCCGAGACGGCCACAACATCACGGTCGATCGCTTCGATACGCGCCGCAGAGAAATCACAAACGACATCAGGCAGTGCGTAACTCTGCGGGTCACCCACTTCGTACAGCAACTGCTCGGCGACTGTGCCAATGCTGACAACACCGCCGGTATCCGGTGGTTTGCTGATCGTGAACGTGCCGTCGGCTGCAACTTCGGCGATCGGGTAGCCGATGTCGTGCATGCTGTCGGCGATGGCGAGCCAGTCTGTAAAGTTGCCGCCGGTCGCCTGCGGGCCGCATTCCAGAAGGTGACCGGCAATACTGCCGGCGGCAAGTCGGTCGAAATCGTCTGAGCGCCAGCCGAAATGATGGATGCAGGCGCCCAATGTGACTGCGCTGTCCACGCAACGTCCGGTGATGACGATGTCCGCTCCTTGATCCAGCGCGAGTGCGATGGGAAAGGCGCCTAAATAGGCGTTGATGCTGGCAATACGCTCGGCTGGCGGAAAGATGTCGCCCGTGAACATTTCATTCACGTCACTGAAGCTGTCGATTTGGTCCATCAAGTCGTCGCCGGTCACGACGGCCACGGTCAAGGAAAGCCCGAGTTGATCGATCACTTGGCGCGTGGCGCTGGCGGCGGCTTGCGGATTGACACCGCCTGCATTGGAGATCACGCGAATGCCGCGCTTTGCGATGTCGCGGAGATTGTTGGCCAAAACCGTACTGACGAAATCGGTGGCGTAACCGGCTTGATCGTCAGCGGCACGCGCACGCGCCATGATCGATAGCGTAATTTCGGCGAGATAGTCGTAGACGATGAAATCGAGGTTGCCGCCGCTGATCAATTGCGGGGTCGAGAGCGCTGTTTCGCCCCAAAAACCACTGGCACCACCGATTCGAATTGAAGATGTACTCAAGCTGCTGTTGCCCCCGCGTCGCTGGTCTGCCCAGTATACGAGGAAACAACTGCGGCGGTTTGGTTCTATCCTGCGCGATATTCGATCATCCATGGTCTTCGCGGCATAAGGCCGTCCATGGCCGTCGCCGCTCTGGGCTGTATTCAATACCTTCCGAACGACGATTTGCGAATCGACGATTCGAATTTCTGCGTTAAGTAATTCCACCGATAGCCACCGCTATCGGCGAAATTCCTCGCCTTGAACTTCGAACCCTCGCTCGGCATCTCGCCGGTTCTTAAGGTATCGACTACAACCCGCCATCCATGGTCTTCGCGGCATACGTTTTTTCGGTGTGCCGAACCTTAGCGCGTCGCTCCCGGACATCCTGTCCTCCGCGACATTCGATCATCCATGATCGTCGCCGCTCTCGACCATCCATGGTCTTCGCGGCATAAGGCCGTCCATGGCCAAAAAAAAGCCCGGCGATGGCCGGGCTTTTCTTCGCGAACTGTGCGTGCGCTTACCAGCGGTTGTTACCGCCGCCACCGCCGCCGAA
Organism: Pseudomonadota bacterium; assembly: GCA_038533315.1. Lineage (GTDB taxonomy): Bacteria > Pseudomonadota > Gammaproteobacteria > Steroidobacterales > Woeseiaceae > CALBPI01. Next base: position 6,814 of record JBCAZB010000102.1, read on the forward strand.
GCCGCGGTCATTGCGTGGTTGACGCGGACGCGCTTCGTTAACAGTGATCTGGCGACCGTCCATGCTTGTGCTGTTCAGCTCGTCGATCGCCTTTTGCGCTTCGGAGTCGCTGCCCATCTCAACAAAGCCAAAACCTTTGCTGCGGCCGGTGTCGCGGTCAGTGATAACAACAGCGGAATCGACGGTGCCGAATGGCTTGAATGCTTCTTCGAGCGCTGCTTGGTCTACGGAGTACGGCAGGTTGCCGACGTATAGTTTCTTACCCATGGTTAAAAACCTCCTTTGGGGGCTATTCGTGCGCTCAAAGGGAATTAGGCACCATGCCAGCAATTCAGTCGAAGCGATCACGGAATGCAGCGGCTATACAGCACGGCAGTTGGCTGACCAACGCCATCCCGGCATGTAGTCAACCTCGCGACGCGACATAATGGAAGCCCCTGCAACGACGCCAGTATACTCCTTTTGTCCAGCTTCAATAGCCGGAGACATAAAAAAATCATCGAATTGCAACAAAACCCTGTCGTCGAAGAGCGACAGTCCGGGCGTTCAGGCGGAAGACTCGCTGCCAAATTGCTCTCTCAACTCGAATTTCAGTACTTTACCGGCGGGATTGCGGGGCAGGGCGGCCACAGTGAATAGTCGCAGCGGCAGTTTGTAGCGTGCGAGTTTTCCGTCGCAAAAACCGCGGAGCTCCTCGAGGCTCAATGACTGGCCCTCATGGCAGGCGACTACCGCGCTGACCGCCTCGCCCCATTTCTTATCCGGAACACCGATGACGGCTACTTCTGCAATCGCCGGGTGTTCGAACATCACGCTCTCGACCTCGGCCGGATACACGTTCTCTCCGCCACTGATCACCATGTCTTTCACGCGATCGCTGATAAACAAGAAACCGTCGCTATCGATGTAGCCAGCATCGCCGGTATGGAACCAACCTTTGCTGTCGATGGCCTCTGCGGTCGCGTCAGGTTTGTTCCAGTAACCCTGCATGACATTGGCACCGCGATACAAAATCTCGCCGACCTCGCCGTCGGGCATCGCATTGCCGTCTGCATCGCTGATGCGAATCTCGCCGAGTAATCCCGGCTTGCCGGCCGAGCCCATTTTGGCTTCGAGGTGTTCGCTTGTCAGGAAGCTGACAAAGGGTGCGGTTTCGGTCAGCCCATAACCCTGATTCAGCGACACGTTGCGTTGGCCGTAGATTTCCAACAACGAACGCGGTACCGGCGCGGCGCCGACGATCAGCATGCGTAAGGAGGACAGATCGGTTTCAGCAAATTGGGGTTGCTGGGCCATGAACAGGAAC
>JBCAZB010000103.1:0-8113 GCA_038533315.1 Pseudomonadota bacterium
CAGGCGCTCGTCGGTATAGCGAGGAGCGCCGCCCCGGCCAACAGACCGACGCACAGCGCTTGCAATTGGCGACGCAAATGAAAGAACGGATTGTCGAATCGCGCCTCGCCTAGGCTCACCGACGCGGACGTCAGCATAACGAGCCCAAGCCCAAGCAACAAAGCAGCAAGCAATATCAGCGGAACATCGAGATGCAGTTTCGGCAGGCTGCGAAACGGCAAGCGGATATTCATCATCGGGCGTTCAACAGCACTCATGCGCAACGCTCCCTGACCAGATCTACAAAGTGCTCACCTCGGGCGCGGTAGTCGCGAAATGCATCCTGGCTTGCGGCAGCTGGGGCCAACAGAACGGTATCGCCCGATTGTGCAATCGATGCCGCTGCCTCAACGGCATCGTCAAGCGTTAGCACCACATGAAAAGGCTTGTTTGCCGCGGTCAGCACACTCGCCAGCTGTTCGCGATTCTCGCCATAGACCACACAGACGCGCACGTGCTCGGGCAACTGCTGCGCCAGTGTTTCGAAGGTCTCGCCCTTGGCCCGCCCTCCCAGCAACAGAACGACCGGACCGGTCACCGCTGCGACGGAGGCGAGGGATGCGCCGATATTGGTGGCCTTGGAATCATTGACCCAGCGAACACCCGAATACTCGCCAACCGCCTGGTGGCGATGCTCAAGACCACGAAAGCGTTGCAACGCGCGACGCATCGCAGACAACGGCAAATCGATGGCGCTGCCAATCGCAAGCGCGGCCAGCATATTAGCGATGTTGTGCTCGCCAGTGAGGGAACATTCCTTCACAGCGATCAGCGCCTTATCGCCGAACATCAGACAGCGCTCACCGTCGATCATGCCAACACCGAATTGGCGCCGACCGGGCATGTCGTTGACGAACTCAATACGGATGGCGCGATTGTCGTCGGGCGGAGCCAGATCGGGCGCGTTGCCATTAATGATGGCGAATTCGCAGTCCTCGTAAATGCGCATCTTTGCGGCACGATAGTCATCCAGCGTGCCATGCCAATCCAGGTGATCTTCGCTTAAGTTAAGTACACATGCGGCGAGCGCGGTCAGGCTGCCTGTGCGCTGGAGTTGGAAACTCGACAACTCGAGCAAATACGTCACAGCAATATCATCACTGATCAGGTCCAGCGCGGGCTCACCGAGGTTAGCTCCTGCGCGACTGGCGATACCGGCATCGTCACACATCTGCTTGAGCAACGACACGACGGTGCTCTTACCATTGGAGCCCGTGACCGCGACGATCGGATCGGTGACCGTCTGACAAAACAGCTCGACATCACTGATAATTGGAATGCCCACGCTTTCGGCGCGCTGCAACAGATCGTGGTCGGGCGCAAACCCCGGCGACGTGACGATCGTCTGCACACCTTCGAGCGACACCGCGTCGGTCGAGCCGAGCAAAATATCTGCTGCCGGCATCATGCGCTCGAGAGCCGCCGTATCCAATGACGAACGCTCATCGACCAGCACAGCACTCTCGTCCCGCTCTGCCAACCAGCGCACCACCGACTGCCCGGTACGACCGAGTCCGAGGACCATCCAGCGATGAAGTCTACGCTCGCCCATCACCGCACCTTGAGACTGGCAAGACCCACCAGCACCAAAATTACCGTAATGATCCAGAAGCGCACGATGACTTTCGGCTCAGCCCAACCTTTGAGCTCATAGTGATGGTGCAGCGGTGCCATGCGGAACACACGCTTGCCGGTCAGCTTGAAGCTCGCGACTTGAATAATCACGGACAGCGTTTCCATGACAAACACACCGCCCATCACAACCAGAATCAATTCCTGGCGCACGATGACAGCGACGACACCGAGTGCGGCACCAAGTGCCAATGCACCGACATCACCCATAAACACCTGCGCCGGGTAGGTGTTGAACCATAGGAAACCGAGCCCGGCACCGCCTAACGCAGCACAAAACACGAGAATTTCTCCAGCGCCCGCGATGTAGGGCAACCCGAGATAGTCCGAAAAGACCACGTTGCCGGCGACGTAAGCAAAAATGCCCAGCGCACCACCAACCAGTACGGTCGGCATGATGGCGAGACCATCCAGACCATCCGTCAAGTTCACTGCATTGCTGAAGCCGACAATGATGAACGTGGCGAATGCGATCTGACCAATGCCGAGGGGCACCACCACATCTTTCAGGAACGGAATCAAAAGCGCCGACTCGACCGGACTCTCTGCCGTGCGGTACAACACGATGGCAGCGAGCAAACCCAGCATCGTTTGCCACAGCAGTTTGTAACGCCCCGACAAACCCGCGCTGTCTTTCAAGACGAGCTTTTTCCAATCGTCGTAAAAACCGATGGCACCAAAGCTGAGCGTCACCAACACAACGACCCAGACAAAACGATTACCAAGATCGGCCCACAAGAGCGTGCTGATGGCGATGACCGTCAATATCAATGCACCACCCATCGTCGGCGTACCAGCCTTAGTGAGGTGCGACTGCGGGCCGTCATCGCGGACCGTCTGTCCGATCTGACGCATGGCGAGACGATCGATCATTGACGGTCCGATCACAAAACTCAAAACCAGCGCCGTCAACGCGCCGAGAATCGCGCGCATGGTCAGGTAACTGAATACATTGAATCCAGAAGCGTATTGCGTCAGATATTCGGTTAACCACAACAACATGGTCAGGCGCCCTCCCCATCGCACAGCGCCGCCACCACGCGCTCCATGCGTGCACTGCGCGAGCCTTTAACCAACACGGTGACGTCTTGCGCAGAACTGCCCCCTAGTGCCGTCAGCAGATCATCGAGCTCCAGAAAGCTCAGAGCGTCTGCGCCGAAACCGCGAGCCGCATGAGCCGCCTGTTCACCGAGCGTGAGCAGGCGATCAATACCCGCTTCACGAATCGCAACGCCGGTGTCAAAATGCATCTGCTCTGAGTTCGCGCCCAGTTCGCCCATGTCGCCGATCACCATCCAGCGTACCGCTTCGGTTGTAGCGAGCGATTCCGCTGCGGCACGCATGGAACCAGGATTAGCGTTGTAACTATCATCGATGACACGCCAGCCGTTGCGCGCCTGCAAAATGTGTTGTCGCCCGGGCTCTGCTTGCACAGTCGCCAAACGTTCCACCGCGTCCTGCAGAGTCACTCCCGCTACGATCGAAACAGCAATTGCACCCGCTGCATTCATCGCGTTGTGCCGACCGCTAAGCGCCAGCGTGACATTGACTGAGCCATTCGGCGTATGCAGCAAAAACTGCTGGCCGGCATTATCGCCATGCCAATTTTCGAACCAGAAGTCGGCGTGAGGACCACTGCCAAATGTGGTGATCGATGCCGGCGCGGCCAGTTCATGCCACAGCGGCGCGAAGTCGTCGTCCGCGTTGATGACAGCGGTGCCGTCGGCGTCCAACGTGGCGAACAACTCACCCTTTGCATGTGCGACGCCCTCGATCGATCCAAAGCCTTCGAGATGTGCCGGTCCGGCGTTCGTGATGATCGCGATATCGGGGCGCACCCATGCGGCCATCTGTGCGATTTCTCCGGCGTGGTTTGCGCCCAGCTCGAACACGGCGCGCGCGTGGTCGGGCATCAGCCTCGTGAGCATCATTGGCACACCAATGTGATTGTTGTAGTTGCCTTCCGTCGCCAGCGCAGCCGCACCGATGCAGGCATGCACCAACGACCGCATCGTCGTCTTGCCGTTGCTTCCTGTAATCGCGATCACGGTGGCATCGACCTGCTGGCGCCAATGATCTGCCAATGTTTGTAGCGCGCTTAGCGGGTCATCGACACACAACACCGGTACGTCCGCACTGACCGGTTCCGGCGCTAGTGCCGCGACTGCGCCATTACGAACCGCATCCGCGATATGCTCAACGCCACGCGTGCGGGCGCCATCCAGCGCCACAAATAAATCGTGTGATGCAACGCGTCGGCTATCAATGCTGGCAGCATTGATCACAGGGTTGTGCTCGGGCCCCGGCACGTTCAGCAAGTGAGCGATGTCAGATAAGTGCATCTGCATCAGACATCCTCCTCCGCGCGTGCGCGCAAGGCGAGGCGCGCCTCGGCAGCATCATCAAATGGCAGACTCTGTCCACCAATCGTTTGGAAGCGCTCGTGCCCCTTACCGGCAATCAACACGACGTCGTCAACGCTAGCCTCACCGATCGCGCTTCGGATAGCGGCGCGACGGTCCGGCTCGATGATCGCCGACGACCCTCGCAGTCCGGCCGACATATCATCGAGGATCCGCTCAATCGACTCACTCCGCGGATTGTCGCTCGTCAGCACCGGCACATCAGCGATTCGCTCAGCGATTGCCGCCATCAACGCGCGTTTGCCACGATCCCGTTCGCCGCCGCAGCCGAACACGCAGAACAGACGACCGGCCGTGTGCGGTCGTAACGACAGCAACGCCTGCTCGAGCGCATCGGGTGTATGAGAATAGTCGACGAACACCGCGAGCTGGCTGTCGGCGATGCGTTGCATGCGACCTGGCGGCGCATTGACGACGGACAACGCACGGGCCGCTTCAGTTGGTGCGAAACCTCGAGCCAATAGAACAGCGAAAGCCAGCGCCAGATTCTGAACATTGAACTGCCCGATCAGCGGCGCATCGATCGTCGCCGACCCGAGATGTGAATTGAGCGTTAGACGGATACCGTCGATTGTCAACGTCTGTTCGCTGACAAACACATAGTGCGCTGGCAGACTGTCCAGCGGCGCGGTGCTCACGCGAATCGCCTCAGTGGCGTAACGCTGCCACAACGTGAGTCCATACGTATCATCGGTCGCGATGATTCTGGCGGTCAAACTCGGCAATACAAACAACGCAGCCTTGGCTTCGAAGTACGCGTCCATCGTGCCGTGGTAGTCGAGGTGATCGCGACTGAGGTTGCTAAATACGGCAATGTCGATATCAACATGCGCCAGTCGCGACTGACTCAGCGCGTGCGACGACGCCTCCAGCGCGAGATCCGTCACGCCGTCGTCCGCAAGCTCCCGTAGCCTGCGCTGCACGCTGATCGCATCGGGCGTAGTCAGCGTCTGATTGAGAAGCGCGTCAATGCGGCCGCTGCCTAACGTACCCATCACCGCACTATCGTGTGCGAGCCCGTGCAGCGCCGATGCGACAAGCCAGGCAACACTGGACTTGCCGTTCGTTCCAGTAATCGCGACCAACGACAAAGACTCGCTAGGCGCTGCGTACAAACGCGATGCCAGCAACGCAGGAACATGTCGATCGTCACCGATGCAAACCACGGGTATCTGACCTTGCAGTGCTTGCACACGCAGGTCTGTCGCCGGCAGATCCGTCGCCACAGCCACCGCGCCGCGCGCTAGTGCATCAGCCACATGCTCAATCCCATGTGTCGTCAACCCGGACACTGCAATGAACAGACAACGGCCGTGTACCTCACGACTATCGATCGCGAGACTATCGATATCGACAGCCGGAGCCTCGGCCAAGCCATCCATTAATTGCGCCAGCGTGACGCGATTGTTCGTTCGCGCAGCCATCATGGATTGGCCGCCTGCAGTTGCCGGGTTGCGAGACCGGGTACATCATCCGGCGGCAAGGCGAGCAGACGCAATGCCTCGCGCATGACTTCTGAGAAGACAGGCGCGGCCACATCACCGCCGTAGTAGTCACCGCCGGTGGGCTCATCCAGAACGACCACCGCAGCCAAGCGCGGGTTCTCCACCGGCACCACACCGGCAAACACCGAAAAATACTTCTGCTCAGAATAGCCGCCCTGCGCAGATTTCCAGGACGTACCCGTTTTCCCAGCAACACGGTAGCCCGGGATCGCCGCCTTGGTACCAGTACCACCAGGTAAGACGACGTGCTCCATCAATTCGAGCACAGTGGTCGCAATATCCGCCGGCAATACTTGTTCGGCGCGCGGCGGCTCATCAACTCGCGTCAGTGTCACCGGCACACTGGCTCCGCGGTTGCCCAAAATGGCGTAGGCATGGGCAAGCTGCAAAGGCGTTACCGATAGCCCGTACCCATAAGAGACTGTTGCCTGAGTGATCTCCCGCCAGTCTGCATGATGGCTCAGCGTACCGGCAGACTCCGACGGAAAGCCCCCATAACTGACAGCACCGAAACCGAACCGCGATAGCCCACGCCACAGCTGTTCGGCGTCCAGACGCTGCGCGATCATCGTCATACCGACATTGCTGGAGCGGGAGAGTATGGTCTGCAAATCAATCGCACCGAGATCGTGATGGTCTTCGATTTCTTTTGCGCCGACCTGAATACGACCCGGCGATGTATCGACCATCTCATCAACCGACACCGCGCCCTCGGCGAGCGCTATCGCGGCAATCAAAGGCTTGATACTCGAACCTGGCTCGAGAATGCGAGTCATGGCGCGATTCGTATAGCGCTTCAACGTGCGCTGCGAACGATCATTCGGGTTGTAAGCTGGCTGGTTCACCATCGCCAAGACTTCACCCGTCTGGATATCGATGATCACCATCGACCCGGTTTCGGCCGCGTGCTTTTGCACCGCGCGTTTCAGCTCGCGGTAAGCGAAGTACTGGATCCGCAGATCAATACTGGTCACCAAGTCTTCACCGGGACGCGGCGGACGGATACTCTCGACATCTTCGACGATACGCCCGTAGCGATCGCGAAGGACACGCTTGGCACCGGGCTTGCCAGTTAACGCCGCATCGAAGGCATGCTCAAGACCATATTGACCCTTATCGTCAATATCATTGAAGCCCACCAAATGACCGGCAACCTCACCCGCGGGATAGTAGCGGCGATACTCACGCAAGACGTCGATGCCTGGCATTTCAAGCTGATCGACCGCAACAACTTGATCCGGACGTAATTGACGCCGCAAGTAAACGAACTCTTTGTCCATGTTGCGATTGATCAACCGCATCAAATTTTCAGCGCTGGTGTCGAGGGCCGTTGCGAGCTCACCGAAACGATCGATCGCAGGCGCAAGCTTGACCGGGTTTGCCCAGATACTGTCGACGGGCGTGGAAATCGCCAGCGGCTGTCCATGGCGATCGAGAATATTGCCACGATGGGCAAACACTTCCATACGGCGCAAATGCAAGGCGTCCGCGCGCTTGTTCAGCATCTCGCGGTCGACGACTTGCAGCTGTGCTGCGCGCCCGACCAACACTAGAGCAAACACGGCAAATCCAGCGGCCAGCACGATACTGCGCTGGCGAAATCGCATCACTAGATCCTGCTTCTTGTGCGCTGCACGCCGCATTAAAGCCCCCGCTCGTTAGGCGTTGCGGTATCAGCGATGCTCTGCAACTCGTCGCCGACCGGCTTGAGACCCACAAAGCGATAGTCGCCCTGGTCGGTGATCAGAAAAATATCGCCGGTTTGTGGACGCACGAGCGACAGCGGTCCGATCGCTTTTTCTTCAATCCGTCCGTGTGCCGCGTAGGCATGCTGCTCTAACTGCAATTGTCGCCACTCGATCTGCAACGCATCTCGCTCCTTGGACAATTTCTGCAACTCTACGAATAACTGACGCGACTCGTGCCGCGTGTAGACCAACGCAATAGCAACCGCACAAAACGCCAGCAACACGGTGACGGCAAGCCACGATCCGGTTCCGCGTGAGAGCACCGCCCGACCGCTCATCGCAGACGCTCCGCAACACGCAAGCGGGCACTGCGTGCGCGCGGGTTACGCGCGAGCTCTTCGTCACTGGCAGTCTGCGCTTTGCCGACCAGACGCATTTTCGGCTGAGCATGTTCGGGCATATCCGGCAATCCGCGATAGACCGGGTCTTCTGCACAGGCATCACGGAGAAAACGCTTGACCGGGCGATCCTCCAGCGAGTGAAAGGTAATGAAACACACTCGACCGCCAACGCGCAGACAATCGACGATCGCATTCAACGCACGCTTGATTTGCCCGAGCTCGTCGTTGATCCGCATACGAATCGCCTGAAATGTTTGCGTTGCGGCATGGCGCTGCGAGCGTGCTTTTACGCGCGCCGGCGTCGCTGCTTCAACGACATTCGCCAGATCGAGGGTGGTGCGCAGCGCGCCGCGATCGCGCGCCGCGATAATCGCCGGTGCGATACGCGCCGCCAAACGCTCTTCGCCGAGCTCGCGCAGATCTCG
>JBCAZB010000104.1:0-8032 GCA_038533315.1 Pseudomonadota bacterium
ACGCGAGGCCGATGCGAATAGCATCGAAATCTTCGTCCGGTGTTTGCGACTTAAACAGTTTCAATAAATCTTTCATGGTTCACCTTACTCCGTTTCAAGCTCGATGTTGATACCGAGTGAACGGATCTCTTTGACGAGTACGTTGAATGACTCCGGCATACCGGCCTGCATCTGATGGGTGCCGTCGACGATGTTCTTGTACATCTTCGTCCGACCCTGAACATCGTCCGACTTGACCGTCAGCATTTCCTGCAGCGTGTAGGAAGCGCCGTACGCTTCGAGGGCCCAGACTTCCATCTCACCGAAGCGCTGACCACCGAACTGCGCCTTACCACCCAGCGGCTGCTGTGTAACGAGGCTGTACGGTCCGGTTGAGCGCGCGTGCATCTTGTCGTCAACCAAGTGGTTGAGTTTCAACATGTACATGTAGCCCACCGTCGTCGGGCGCTGGAACTTGTCACCGGTCCGACCGTCACGCAGTTCTGCCTGACCGGTTTCCGGCAACTCGGCGAGCTTCAGCATCTTGATGATCTGCTCTTCCGCTGCACCGTCGAATACCGGCGTCGCCATCGGCACACCGCGCGACAAGTTACCCGCAAGCTCGATGATCTCCTCGTCGGAGAAGCTGTCGAGATCTTCGCTGCGACCGCCGGTGGTGTTGTAGACGTCATGCAGGAACTTACGAAGATCCTTCATCGCCGCCTGTGCCTTCAGCATTTTCTCAATGCGCTGACCCACGCCCTTCGCGGCCCAACCCAGATGGGTCTCAAGCACCTGACCGACATTCATCCGCGACGGTACACCGAGCGGGTTCAGTACGATGTCGACCGGTGTGCCGTCTTCGGTGTAAGGCATATCTTCGACCGGAACGATCGTGGAGATCACACCCTTGTTACCGTGACGGCCAGCCATCTTGTCGCCAGGCTGGATACGACGCTTAACAGCGAGGTAGACCTTGACCATCTTCAGCACGCCAGGCGCCAGATCGTCACCGACCGTGATCTTGTTCTTCTTCGCTTCGAAGCGTGCGTCGAACTCTTCACGTTGCACTTTCATGCGCTCGGCGGCTCGCTCAAGTTGCGCGTTTGCGTCGTCGTTCTTCAGACCGATCTCAAACCACTTGGCTTGATCCAGGCCTTCCAGATACGCCTTCGTAATCTTGTCGCCAGACTTCAGGCTACCCGGACCACCGGTCGCCACTTTGCCGAGCAACAGTTTCTCGATACGCGCAAACATATCGCCTTCGAGAATACGCAGCTGATCGTCGAGATCCTTGCGTACGCTTTCGAGCTCAGCGCGTTCGATAGCCAGTGCACGGGTGTCCTTTTCGACGCCGTCGCGCGTGAACACGCGGACATCGATCACGGTACCGTCCATGCCCGGTGGTACCCGCAGTGAGGAGTCCTTCACATCGGAGGCCTTCTCACCAAAGATGGCGCGCAGCAGTTTTTCTTCCGGCGTTAGCTGGGTTTCCCCTTTCGGCGTGACCTTGCCGACCAGAATGTCGCCAGCACCGACTTCGGCACCGATAAACGCGATCCCCGCGTCATCGAGCTTAGCCAGCGCGGAATCACCGACGTTCGGGATATCAGCAGTGACTTCCTCAGAGCCGAGTTTGGTGTCGCGAGCGACACAGGTCAGTTCTTCGATATGAATCGTCGTGAAGCGATCTTCCTGTACGACACGTTCTGAAATCAGAATCGAGTCTTCGAAGTTGTAACCATTCCACGGCATGAACGCGACGAGCAGGTTCTGTCCCAGCGCCAACTCACCGAGGTTGGTCGACGGACCATCGGCCAGGACATCCCCTTTGGAGATGGAGTCACCAATTCGTGCCAGCGGACGCTGGTTGATACAGGTGTTCTGGTTCGAACGCGTGTACTTCGTCAGGTTGTAGATGTCGACACCCGGCTCGACGTCGTTGGTCTCGTCGTCGTTGACGCGCACCACGATTCGTGACGCGTCGACCGAATCGACGATACCACCGCGACGTGCGACTACGGTCACACCGGAGTCTACTGCGACAGCGCGCTCCATACCGGTACCGACAAGCGGCGCCTCTGAACGCAGTGTCGGCACAGCCTGGCGTTGCATGTTCGAGCCCATCAATGCGCGGTTAGCGTCATCGTGCTCGAGGAACGGAATCAATGAGGCCGCGACAGAAACGATCTGTTTCGGTGACACGTCCATGTAGTTGATCGCATCCGGACTCGCCAACGTGAACTCGTTGCGGTGACGCACAGAGATCAGCTCATCAGTGAAAGCACCCTTGCCGTCGAGCGGCGCGTTTGCCTGCGCGATGACGTACTGGCTTTCTTCGATCGCCGACAGATATTCGATCGTATCGGTGACTTTGCCGTTTTCAACCTTACGGTACGGGGTTTCGAGGAAGCCGTACTCGTTGGTGCGAGAGTAAACCGCCAGTGAGTTGATCAAACCAATGTTCGGGCCTTCCGGTGTTTCAATCGGACAGACACGGCCATAGTGCGTCGGGTGAACGTCGCGCACTTCGAAGCCCGCGCGCTCGCGTGTCAGGCCACCCGGGCCCAACGCAGAGACGCGCCGCTTGTGTGTCACTTCCGACAGCGGGTTGTTCTGGTCCATGAACTGCGACAGCTGGCTTGAGCCGAAGAATTCCTTAACAGCAGCCGCAACCGGCTTCGCGTTAATCATCTCCTGCGGCATCAGGCCTTCGGCTTCGGCCTGGGTCAGGCGCTCTTTAACCGCACGCTCGACACGGACCAGGCCAATGCGGAATGCGTTCTCGGCCATCTCTCCGACGCTACGAATGCGGCGGTTACCGAGGTGGTCGATGTCGTCGACGCTGCCGTAGCCGTTGCGGATATCGATCAGCACTTTAAGCACGTCGAGGATGTCATCGTGCTCGAGAATGCCGGTACCGGTGATTTCATCCCGACCGACGCGACGATTGAACTTCATACGACCGACGGCTGACAGATCGTAGCGATCCGCATTAAAGAACAGATTCTGGAACAGGTTCTCTGCAGCCTCTTTGGTAGGCGGCTCACCCGGACGCATCATGCGATAGATCTCGACCAGCGCTTCTAGGCGAGTGGTTGATGGATCGATACGCAGGGTGTTCGAGATGTACGGCCCGCGGTCCAGGTCGTTAACGTACAGCGTGCGAATTTCTTTGACGCCCGCTTCAATCAACGCCGGAACATTCTCTTCCGTCAGCTCGTCGTTAGCACTCGCCAACACTTCGCCCGTTTCCTCGTCGACGATGTCGTGTGCAAGGATACGGCCCTCGAGATATTCGGTCGGTACGACCAGCTCCTCGATACCCGCCTTATCGAGATCGCGTACATGCTTCGCAGTGATCCGGCGGCCTTCTTCGACGATGACCTTGCGGCCGACTTTGATATCGAACTGGGCGGTATCGCCACGCAAGCGCGACGCAACCAGCTCCATACGCACTTCTTTTTCACTCAGTTCAAAACGAACGGTGTCGAAGAAGGTGGCCAACATTTCTTCGTTGGTCATGCCGAGCGCACGCAGGATGATGCTGACCGGCAGCTTGCGGCGACGGTCGATACGCGCGAAGACAGCGTCTTTCGCATCGAACTCGAAGTCGAGCCAGGAGCCACGGTAAGGAATGATACGTGCCGAGAACAGCAGCTTGCCCGATGAGTGCGACTTGCCCTTATCGTGATCGTAGAACACGCCCGGAGACCGGTGCAGCTGCGACACGATGACACGCTCAGTGCCGTTGATCACAAATGTGCCGTTGTCGGTCATCAGCGGCATTTCGCCGAGATAAACCTCTTGCTCACGGATATCTTTCACCGGCTTCGGCGTTCCGCTCGCTTCTTTGTCGTAGATCACGAGGCGAACCTTGACGCGCAGCGGTGCCGCGTAGGTCAGACCACGCAACTGGCACTCTTTGACGTCGAATACCGGCTCACCGAGACGATAGCTGACGTACTCCAGTGCGGCGTTACCTGAATAGCTGACGATCGGAAATACCGTCTGAAACGCAGCATGCAGACCGATATCGTCGCGATCTTCTACGCTCTTACCTTCCTGCAGGAATTTGCGGTATGAGTCGATTTGAATAGACAACAGATACGGTACATCAAGGATGCTGGTTTTTTCGCCAAAATCCTTGCGGATACGCTTTTTCTCGGTGAACGAGTAGGCCATGTTGTTACCTCGATCCTGTTTTCAATGTTGACCGCAGCGCAGGTCGGGTACCCTGTCTACGGCTGTGTCGATCCGATCAAAGACCGACAAAACACAAATACCGGCGAGCCGATGTCGGCAAGCCGGTTGGTCGCGGCGCGCTAGCAGCCGCGAAGCGGCCGGATGCAAGCGGTGATTCCCGCCTGCACCCGACACCATGCAATGAACCTGATGAAAGGTCCGATTACTTGAGCTCCACGCTCGCGCCAGCTTCTTCAAGCTGCTTCTTGAAGCCTTCCGCGTCGTCTTTGGAAGCACCTTCCTTGACGGTCGCCGGAGCGCCTTCGACCATGTCTTTGGCCTCTTTCAGGCCAAGACCGGTGATCGCGCGAACCGCTTTAATGACAGCAACCTTGTTGCCGCCAAAGCTCGTCATTACGACGTCGAACTCGTCTTTCTCTTCAGCAGCAGCACCGCCTTCTGCCGGAGCAGCAGCAGCAACCGCGACTGGAGCAGCGGCAGATACGCCCCACTCTTCTTCGAGCATCTTGACGAGCTCAACCACTTCCATGATCGGCTTCGCGCTCAGTTCTTTCAACAGATCTTCGTTTGACATTGCCATGATAATTTTTTCCTACAAATAATTTTTTAAATCAGAATATTGCGTTGTTCTAAGCAGCTTGCTCGCCACGCGCAGACATCGTACGGGCCAACATCGCAGGCGGTTCTGCCAGCGTACGGACCAATTGCGATAGCGGCGCTTCCAGACAGCCGAGCAACATCGCTCGCGCCTGGTCGAGGTTCGGCAGATCAGCCAACTTGCCGAGGTCCGAGGCTCCGTAGAGCTCGCCCCCAACGGCCAACGAAACGGTTTTCAGCGCTTCGTTTTCCTTTGCAAATGACTTGACCAACCGCGCGGCAGCACCCGGATCTTCCTTAGAGAAAGCCAACAACAAAGGCCCCTTGAGTGTGTCGTTCATACACTCAAATTCGGTACCTTCAAATGCCCGTTTCGCGAGCGAGTTTTTGACGACTCGCACATACACGCCGGTATCGCGTGCTTCTTTACGAAACTGGGTCATGGCTTCTACAGTCAGGCCTCTGTATTCCGCTGCAACGGCAGACAGAGCTTCACCGGCAACCGCGTTCACTTCGGCAACAAATGCTTGTTTGTCTTCGAAACTTAATGCCATAGATTCCTCCTGGCTTCGGTCACACCATGAGCAGCTTGCGCTGCTCTCCGTTTTGTCGAACGGTGACCTCCGCCAGTATTCTGACTTCGGTGACACCATCTGCGCGGGCTTTCATGATTAAGTGATTACACCGAAATGCAATCACGCCAGCGGTCTTCGACGATTCACGAGCCGAAGCTCGTGCACCTGCAACCCGGCCGAAGCCGGACCGCAAATTTCTAACTATTAGATCGCGAGCGATCCGTGATCCACCGTCACGCTCGGCCCCATCGTGGTCGAGACAGACAGCTTTTTGAAGTACGCACCTTTCGCTGACGCCGGCTTGGCGCGCTTCAGGTCTGCCATCAGCGCAGTCAGGTTTTCGCTCAACGCTGCCGCGTCGAAACCGACTTTGCCAATCGAGCAATGCACGATGCCGCCCTTGTCAGCGCGGTAACGTACCTGACCAGCTTTCGCGTTCTTGACCGCGCCTTCGACGTCCGGCGTTACCGTGCCTACTTTCGGGTTCGGCATCAGACCGCGCGGACCCAGAATTTGGCCCAGCTGTCCGACCACTCGCATCGCGTCGGGCGTTGCGATCACGACATCGAAGTTCAGCTCGCCACCCTTGATGGTCTCAGCCAAGTCTTCGAAGCCGACCACGTCTGCACCAGCAGCAGTCGCCCTCTCGGCATTTTCGCCCTGAGCGAATACCGCGACGCGAACTGTTTTACCGGTGCCGTTCGGCAACACGGTTGAACCGCGAACCGTTTGGTCTGATTTACGCGGGTCGATGCCGAGATTGACCGATACGTCGACACTCTCGGCGAATTTTGCGCTAGCGAGCTCGCTTAGCAGTGAGAACGCCTCTTCAGCGTCATAAATCTTGCCAGGCTCGAGCTTCTCAGCGATGGCCTTCTGGCGTTTCGTCAACTTAGCCATTACACCACTCCCTCTGTTTCGAGACCCATGCTGCGCGCAGTACCCGCAATGGTGCGTACTGCTGCGTCCATGTCTGCCGCCGTCAGGTCAGGCATTTTCGTGGTCGCGATTTCCTCAAGCTGAGCGCGGGTCACTTTGCCGACCTTCTTCGTGTTCGGCTCACCAGAACCACTCTTCAGACCCGCCGCTTTCAGCAACAGAATTGCCGCGGGCGGTGTCTTCATAATGAACGTGAAGCTGCGATCGTTGTACACGGTAATAACGACCGGTACAGGCAGCCCTGCTTCCAGGTTCTGTGTCTCAGCGTTAAACGCTTTACAGAATTCCATGATGTTTACGCCGTGCTGACCGAGCGCCGGTCCCACAGGCGGACTGGGGTTAGCCTTACCGGCTCCCACTTGCAGCTTGATATAAGCTGTGACTTTCTTTGCCATGTTATCTCTCCCGGGTGCAAACGCCGCACTGGCTCCCCGTTCCATCGCCGCCCGGAGGCGACTAACTTAAATGATCAGGCCTTTTCGACCTGACCGAAATCCAATTCAACCGGTGTCGCGCGGCCGAGAATCTGCACCGCGACGCGCAGTTTGCTCTTGTCGTAATTGACCGCCTCAACAACACCATTGAAGTCGTTGAATGGGCCATCCGTAACGCGTACCACCTCGCCCGGCTCGAACAATACTTTCGGCCGTGGCTTGTCGACGCCTTCCTGCACACGCTGCAGGATGGTGTTCGCTTCCTGCTCGGTGATCGGCGCAGGCTTATCACTGCTACCACCGATGAAGCCAAGCACCTTCGGCACTTCTTTCACGAGGTGCCAGGTCTCGTCATCCATTTCCATGTGCACCAGCACATAGCCCGGGAAAAACTTACGTTCGCTACGTCGCTTCTGGCCCTCACGCATCTCGACCACCTCTTCGGTGGGGACAAGAATCTCGCCAAAGCGCTCTTCCAGCCCGGCAAGTTTGATGCGCTCTTCCAGCCACCCTTTCACTTTGTGCTCAAAGTTTGAGTAGGCGTGGACTATGTACCAGCGTTTAGACACGTCGTTCGCTTCCCTTTTATTTCTGCACTCGCGTGCTGTTAAATCTGGCCCGTCAAAATGCGGGTGAGCCACAGCAGCAACGAATCAAGACCCCAGAAGAACACGCCAAGCAGTGCAGTGAACAAGAACACGGCGAGCGTGACCTGCAGCGTCTCCTGCCGAGTCGGCCAAACGACCTTGCGGATTTCCACCCGCGAGCCCTGCACAAATTTAGCGAACGTGCGGCCCTTATAGGTGGTCAGTGCCACACCACAGCCGGCGATCACACCGACGAGCACACACAAGACACGCAAAGGCAGCGCCAGATCCGGCAACGCGTAATAGGCGTACAAACCGCCAACAACAAGCCCGATCGCAAGAATCAGCTTGATGCTGTCGAGCGCGCCACCGCTTTCAATCTCTGTTGTGTCGTTCATGCTTTCTGTCTTCATCAACGAGTTTGAAAAGACTGGCAGGCCAGGAGGGAATCGAACCCCCAACCTGCGGTTTTGGAGACCGCCGCTCTGCCAATTGAGCTACTGGCCTTCACATTCTCGTTGTTCGCTGCGGCACCCACTCGGGGCACCTGATTTAACGACCCCGGGGGCAACCGAAACGGATGCCCCCGAAATCACTTTCCCAGTTTGGCCTGACCGCCGATTGACGATCGAGGCGCTACCGATATGTGGCTCAGATCACTCGATGATCTTGGCAACGACACCGGCGCCGACGGTACGTACCGTCGGCGCCGGTG
>JBCAZB010000105.1:0-8012 GCA_038533315.1 Pseudomonadota bacterium
CAAGACTCATCGCGGCGACAGACACGGAGGAGCTGATACCTGCGATGGATATCCACGCCTTACCACTCAAAGAAATCGTGCGCGCGGTACGCCACACCGGCGATAGCGGCTTGGCGGCGAGTCCACAATGGTCTCAGGCCGTCGATGCGCTGGCGCGCCGCATTGATGATCAGCTGGACAATGCCATCGGCGATCAAACGCTGGGCGAATTTATCGCCGAGGCCGAACCGTCCTAGCTTCGTCTGACAATCGCATGGTTTAGCCGATTAGCTCCCGGCGATCGTCATGCCGTCTACCAGTATGCTGCCGGTCTGAACCACACTGCGTCGATCGACATCGTCACCAATTGCAATCATTTGTCGAAACATGTCGCGCAAGTTGCCTGCGATCGTCACTTCGCTGACGGGATAGGCGATCTCGCCATTCTCAACCCAAAAACCGGCAGCACCGCGACTGTAGTCACCGGTGACCGGATTAACCCCTTGCCCCATCAATTCCGTGACCAGAAAACCACGGTCCATCTGGCGCATCAGGGCATCCCGGTCGCCCGCCGTCGACGTCACAAGCGCGTTGTGTACGCCACCCGCATTGCCTGTGGTCTGCAGACCCAACCGGCGCGCAGAGTAGCTCGACAGCACCAGACCTTGCAGTGTTCCCTCGGCAACGATTTCCCGCGCTTGCGTTGCAACACCTTCATTATCGTAGGCGGTACTACCGGGGCCGCCGGGCAAGAACGGCGACTCGCTAATGGTGACAAACGGGGGGAAGAGCTGTTCGCCGACGGCATCCAACAAGAAACTGGCTTTGCGATACTGGGCACCGCCGCTGATCGCCGACAGCAAATGACCGACCAGGCTGCGCGCGATATCGGCTCGAAACAACACAGTCGCTGTTTGTGTCTGGAGTTTGCGGGGCGCAAGCCGCGCCACTGCGGCCTCAGCAGCACTCGCGCCAACCGATTCAGCCGAACGCAACTGCGACGGGTCGCGGTCGGTCGTGTAATCGTAGTCACGCTGCATGCCATCGCCTTCGCCGGCAATCACAGCACAGCTGATCGAGTGGCTGGAGCGATAACGCCCTGCCTGAAATCCGTGGCTGTTCGCATACGCGGAGTAACTCCGGTGAGAGCCGACGGTGGCACCCTCTGAATTTGAGATCGCCGTATGGGCATCCAGCGCCTCGGACTCGCAACGTAGCGCTAGCGTCTGCATTTCTTCCACGCTGATCGGCCAGGCGTGGTCAAGCTGTAAATCGGGGAATGCCGTGGCCATCAGCTCGGCATCCGCGAGGCCAGCGGCTTCGTCCGCCCCAGTCTGAGTGGCAATGTAAAGCGCTTTATCGACAGTCGCAGCAATCGCTTCTGGCGTAAAGTCTGATGTGCTCGCAGACCCTTTGCATTTTTGCCGATACACAGTGATGCCGAGACTACGATCGTCCTGATACTCAATCGTCTCGATATCGCGCTGCCGCGCTGTAACCGAAATACCGATATCGCGGTGCATTCCGGCTTCGGCTTGATCCGCGCCGCCTTGCGCGGCACGGGCCAGCACGTCCCGCAACAGCGCATCAAAAGAAACGTCTAGCCCATCAGGTAATGACATTCCCACGGGTGGTTGTTTTGCAGTCATAGCGGGGGAGTTTACACGCCCGCGACGGTTGCCGGAACGCGCTCGTGCTATGCTCGCGTGCCGTCGCTCGAACATTGGCTCCGAGATGTCCGAAGAACGCCCCAGCAAATCGGCCCGCAAACGTGAAGCCCAGGCAATTCGCGCGATGGTCGATGAGCTCGTCGCACTCAAGCCACCACAGTTAACCGCACTGATCAGCGAGACGGAGGTCCGCGACGCGATCGTCGACGCGCAAGCAATGACCAGTCACGGCGCGGCCCGCCGTCAGAAGCAATATGTCGCGCGCCTGCTGCGTGAACGCGATGTCGCCAGCCTGCGTGATGGGCTGGATAAACTCGCCGGAGACCCCGCACGCGAGAAGCGGCGATTCAAAGCGGCGGAACAATTACGAGATCGCTTGCTGACGGCCGAACCGCGGGAACGCGAGCAATGGCTGGATACACCGCAATTGGCTCGCGATGAAGCGCTCAACGCAGCGCTGCAGCAGTACGACCAGGCGCGCAACGAACGCGAACGCAAAGCTGCCGCGAAAGCGGTTTTTCGTCGCGCGCATGCGCTGCAACCATAGCATCCGGTAGAATCACGTCATGCAATCCAAAGTCGCCATCATCATGGGCTCGCAAAGCGACTGGACAACGATGTCCCCCGCTAGCGAGACGCTCAACACACTGCGCATCGCGCACGAGACCAGAATCGTTTCTGCGCATCGCACGCCTGATTTGCTGTTCTCGTTTTGCGAACAGGCTGCTGACCGCGGCGTCGAAATCATCATCGCCGGCGCTGGAGGGGCGGCGCACTTACCGGGCATGGCGGCGGCCAAAACCCCGTTGCCCGTGCTAGGCGTTCCGGTACAGTCGAAAGCACTAAACGGCATCGACTCACTGCTATCTATCGTCCAAATGCCAGCCGGTATTCCGGTCGGTACCCTCGCTATCGGCACCGCAGGTGCGACTAACGCGGCCCTGTTTGCGGCAGCGATCCTCGCACTGCACGATGTCGACGTCGCCCGGCGCCTCGCAGACTTCAGAGCGCAGCAAACTGAACGAGTACTCGGCAACCCGCAACCGAAGGACGACTGAATGACACACGTGGGCGTTATCGGCGGCGGTCAACTCGGCCGTATGCTCGGCCTTGCCGGCGTTCCGCTCGGTATGCGTTTTAGCTTTCTCGACCCTGGGGACGCACCGTGTGCGGCTGTCGTTGGTAACGTTGTGAACGCGGCGTTCGATGATGCCGATGCACTGCGCCGCTTCGCGGACGCCTGTGATGTTGTGACATTCGAGTTCGAAAATATTCCGGCTGATCTATTGATCGGGGATACCAGCCTCGACATTTTTCCTCCAGCGGCGGCGCTGTATGCCGCACAGGAACGAGCGCGGGAAAAAACGCTCTTCGAGCAGTCGGGTATACCGGTCGCTCCATGGCGCGCTGTCGATGATCAAAGCATGCTCGACGCCGCGGTCGCCGAGCTCGGTTTGCCGCTGATCGCCAAAACCCGTCGGCTCGGATATGACGGCAAAGGGCAGACCAGAATCAAGACACCAGAGGACGCAGCAGGACTCTTCGAACGCATGGGCAGTGTCCCGCTATTGGTCGAACGGTTGGTGCCTTTCGACAGCGAAGTATCAGTCATCGGTACACGTAATCGTGCCGGACAGGCCGTCATCTACCCGCTCACTAAAAACGAGCACATAGATGGCATCCTGCACCGTAGCGAAACGGCCGCGTTTGACGCACAGATCAAAAGACAAGCAGTCCGTCACTTCCGCGCACTGGTCGACAAACTCGAATACGTCGGTACGCTCGCCATCGAATTTTTCATCAAAGACGACCTGTTGCTCGGCAATGAGTTCGCGCCCCGAGTACATAACTCCGGGCACTGGACACAAAACGGAGCGCCTTACAGTCAATTCGAAAATCACCTGCGCGCGGTCTGCGATCTGCCGTTAGGTGCCACGACGCATTGCCGACCGGCGGGCATGATCAACCTGGTGGGTCAATCGATAGCCGCGACTGAGCTCAGCGGGAACAACGTGTTTCTGCATGACTATGACAAGGAAGTACGGCCGGGCCGCAAGGTCGGACACATCAATTTCATCGCCGACCAGCAGGATCAGGTGACCCGCGCGCTGGATGCGCTGGCCGCGCAGATCACACGGTAGAGCGCCAGGAAAACACCGACGATGGTGCTTGGACCTTGGCCGCGAGCGATCAACAGCCAGCGATTGGTTTTCTTCACTCAATCTACATTCGCTGATAAGACCACTCGCTGACAAGTGACCCAACGCCGCGGCCGGACACCAAATAGCGACGGTAGTCGTAAAATCTACCGACAGCGATTCCACTTACCGATTTCGGTATACTTCCGCGATGGCTTACGACGAACACTTCAAACTGCAGGAAATGCCGTTCCGGCTCACACCGGATCCGGATTTCGTGTATTGGAGCGACCAGCATCAGCGGGCAAAATCCTATCTGGAATCAACCATTTGGCTTGCTGACGGTTTTGTTATCCTGACCGGCGAAGTTGGCAGCGGGAAAACCACCCTGTTGCAGAGCTTTCTGAATGATCTGGAAGACGATGTCGACTATGCGCTGATTTCCCAGACCCAGTTGTCTCCGGAGGAGTTTCTTCAGGCAGTACTGGTGGAATTTGGCTTCAAACCATTCGGCAAAGGAAAGGCCGAACTGCTCGATATGATGAATACGTTTCTGCTGGAGCGTTATAGCGAGGGGCGACGGGTTCTGCTGATTATCGATGAAGCACAGAATCTATCGCGGCGTGTTCTCGAGGAAATCCGTCTGATGAGCGGCCTGGAGACACACAAGGAAAAAGTGTTGCGCATCATCATCGCCGGCCAGCCGGAGCTGCGTGACAAAATCAACCGCGATGATCTCCGACAGCTGACGCAGCGCGTGCGCCTGCGTTTTCATCTGGAACCGCTGAGCGAAGACGAACAAGTCGCCTACATCAAACATCGCCTGGCAGTTGCCGGCGCCGAAGACCGCGACATTTTTGAAGACGACTGTTATCCGATGATCTTCAAATACACTGGCGGCGTCCCGCGGTTAACCAACACACTGTGTGACACCGCATTGCTGTGTGCTTATGCCGACGAGGACCAAACAGTGTCGTTGTCGCAACTGGAAGCCGCGATCAAGGAGCTTGGCTGGGATGCGTCGGGTACCGGACGCTTCAAGGTGGACACCACCTCAGACCAACCGATCATCTATGCACAATTGGAATTGCGCGAAAAAGACAAGCGGTGCGACGAATTTAAACTGACGCACGGCCGCATTGTGATCGGCAGAACGGAAGACAACGATATTACGATTGACTCAAAATTTGTGTCTCGTCACCACGCGCAAATTTCAACGAGCGAGGAGACTTCGATCATCGAAGACTTGAACAGTACCAACGGTATGTTCATAGGCGCCAAGCGGTTGAAGAAAAGACGCCTGAAAGACGGCGACGTGATTGCTTTGGGCAACCACACGCTGATCTATAAGGATTTCAGAGATCCAGGGGCCGCCATTCTGGAAGAAGAATAGTCGCCCCGCCGATCGTTTACTGCAACGTATCGTCCAGATGAGACTGGCGCGCACGATAGTCGCGTCGACGTAACCACAGTACCAGCCCGCAAATCAGGCACGCGATACCGAGCAACAAAAGCAGTGTTGGCCAATACCAGTAATCAAGGTACAGCGACAGTGCCAGCAGAGCGGCACCCGCTATCAGGTAAATATACGGTACCGATTCGTAGACCGGTTTCGATACCCACATAACCCCTCCCATTGGCATTGCGAGCCTACTAGCATACCGCCGAAGGCCGGAACCACCAAACGGAAGGGATTTGTTCTAGTCTTTTTTGATACCGATCAGGCGCAGTAGCCGGCTGCTTAGGGATTCTTCGAACCCCTCAACGCCATAATCTACGTCTGGCTTAACACCTTGTTCTCGCAGGCTCTTAGCAAACTCTCGCGCCGCGGGATCGAGGTCGGTCTCGGTGAGTGTATTGTCGAATTGCATCATGATTCCCCAGAAATTGGGAACATTATGGTGATACATCGGCGCCACTGCAGTGATAGCGGTCACAATGCCCGGCTCTGTCACATGACATAAGCCCAACAGTTTAAGCGGTACCGCCCACCGTAATGCTGTCAATCTTGAGCGTCGGCTGACCGACACCAACCGGTACTGACTGACCCTCTTTGCCGCAAACGCCGACCCCGGTATCAAGCCGCATGTCGTTACCGACCATGCTCACTTCATGTAACACGTCTGCACCGCTGCCGATCAGTGTTGCGCCTTTGACGGGTGCCGTCAGTTTGCCGTCCTCGATCAGGTATGCCTCGCTGGCCGAAAACACAAACTTGCCAGACGTGATATCGACCTGACCGCCACCAAAATTTGGTGCATAGAGCCCGCGCTTAACCGAAGCGATGATCTCGCTTGGATCGTGCTCGCCATTTCGCATGTAAGTGTTTGTCATACGCGGCATGGGCAGGTGTGCAAACGACTGTCGACGCCCGTTACCCGTGCTCGATACGCCCATCAGGCGCGCGTTCATTTTGTCTTGCATGTAGCCCTTTAGAATGCCGTTTTCAATCAAGACAGTGCACTGACTTGGCTGCCCCTCATCGTCGATTGTTAGCGACCCGCGCCGATTGGCAATCGTGCCGTCATCAACGATGGTACAAAACTCTGAGGCAACCTGTTCCCCGATACGCCCGGAAAACACGGAGGTGCCTTTGCGGTTAAAGTCGCCTTCAAGGCCATGCCCTACTGCCTCATGCAGCAACACAGCGGGCCAGCCTGGTCCCAGCACCACGGGCATCATGCCAGCCGGCGCTGCAACCGCATCGAGTTGCACAATGGCCTGGCGCACCGCCTCCTCGCCAAACTGAAATCCCAGGTCTTCGTCGACAAAAACGTCCAGCGGGTAACGACCGCCACCGCCCGCGTAGCCCTGTTCGCGCCTACCCTCATGGTTGACGATGACAGACACATTCAGCCGCACCAACGGCCGAGAATCGGCACTGAACATGCCGTCGTTGTCCGCAATCAGGATATCGTCATGGCTGGCCGCGAGACTGATCACAACCTGCTCGATTCTGGGATCCAGTGCACGCACACGCGTGTCCAGATTTTTCAGCAACTCGGTCTTTTGCTGATCGGTGATCGTCGCCAGCGGACTGTTTGAGGGATACAACGCGGGTGTCGAGCGGCTGCGCAAGACAGGTGCACTGGTTTCCTGCCCCTGACGCGCGATCGCACGCGCGGCGCTCGCAGCGCGTTGTAGTGAGGCGCGGCCAATATCGTCCGAGTACGCAAAACCGGTTTTCTCACCGCTGATCGCTCGCACACCGACACCTTGTGAACGCGAGTAACCGGCATCCTTGACGACGCCATCTTCCAGTGACCAGCTTTCGCTTGCGGAACGCTGGAAGTACAGGTCAGCACTATCAACCTGTCGACTCAGGACCGTGCCCAAGGTGTCCTGCAAGGCCGGGCGGTCCAGCTCATAAGCGTCCAGCAGCTGGGTCGTTAAACAGAGTTCCTGAGTCTTGTCTTGCATGCTTCGAATGCACTCCGCTAACCCCACGCGGGGCCGTTTATCATACCAACGTGTGCAGCACGTCGCCTGTTATCAATTGCCGCCACTCACCAGACAGCCCGCCAGCTCGGCCGTAGCCGCGAACCGCTCGGAATCTGTGCGCTCAATACTGGGTTCGTCCCAGCCACCATTGATCTGATAGAACACCTCGGTCATACCCTGCAGCGGCTTCTTGAAAATTTGACTGAATAACAACAAAGCCGCACCAACCTGTGGTCCGGCGACCACCGCGCCCACCGCAGGAAGCGTATTGCCGACCTTGACGCTGACGACGGCCGTCTGGTTGTAGTTGCGCTTGTCGAGGCTCGCACGCCCGATCAAGCCAACATCGGCTGAAGACCCCTGCAAGTTCAGATTGCAGGTAAAAGCATCGCCGTTGACGATACGAAACTCACCCTCGATCAGATCGAAGCTGAATCCTTTGCGAAACACATCACGGAAATCGAGCGCGAGCCGTCGCGGCAGCTCCGCCACACTCATCAAACCCACGACGCGACCCGCTCCCGGTTCAAACTCATCCAATGTGCCATTGCTGATCGTGACACGTGCTTCACCGTCAAGCGATGCAAGAAACTCGCTGCTCGGTCCACCGCCCCAAGACACATCGACCTCACTGGCCAGCCGATCGGCGTTGATACCGGGCTGGTAACCCAGACTCGCCATCATCGCCTTAACGTCGCTGCTCGTGATCGTGGCCTTGAGTCGTGTGCGCGAGCCAGTGGTCTCTACCGGATCCAACAACCAGTCGCCGCTCGCGGTAATACCA
>JBCAZB010000106.1:0-7993 GCA_038533315.1 Pseudomonadota bacterium
GTACAGAACGTGTGAACGGCTCACGTCGGTGCCGACGTCGTAGCGATCATCCGCTGCGACTACCGCACCGCGCTGCCCCGTCGCGAGATTGTAGCGGACGATCTGATAGCGACCGTCGGTATTGAGCTCGGTGATCAGTAGATTCTGACCACCAGCAAGTATGCTGCGAGGCGCGTGGCTCCGTCGGTAGCGCGGCCCTTCTGTATAGTCGAATTTAACGGCGCCGTTCTCGAAACGTTTGTCATGCGCCCACAACTCGCCAGTGTCGCGGTCCAGCACATAGTGAATCTTGCTATCGCCTTTGTCCCGCACACCGATAACGGGCGTGCCATCTGGGGTGAGCCACCAGCGCTTAATCTGCGCGTCGCGCCCGGAGATGACATCGGAAACGACGCCCGTGAACAAATTGAGACGGTGTAGTCGCGAAAAGTCATAGACATCAAATGACTCGAGCAACACGTGCTCCGGGTCATTGGGTAGCCTGTGCCGCAGGCGCCAGTTCTCACGACCCGTCATGAACGATGACCCACCAAACAAACGTTCGTCTTCTTCGGGTTCGTATTCGAGCAGCGTCTGCAGCTCTTCACCGTCCGGTGTCATGCTCCATAAACCGCGTGCGCCGACCAGCACTCGATCATCGCTCGCCCAGGCGATTTGTTGTGGCACAAAGTCGCGCACATCGATACGCGCTGTCTCTTCCCAGTCCTCGATGTTGACGACGCGAACTTCGTTGCCGCCGCGTGTGCGATAGAGGTACGCGAACGATTCGCCGCTGGGCGAAAAAGTGAACATTGAGTGGGTGTCGCCGTCCAGAATTCGATTGGCAACAGCCAGCTCCTGAGCCTGCGTCAACGTTGCCATACCAAGGCAACAGAGCCCTGCGATCCATCGTCTATAGCGATTCATTGTTGTTCCTTGTTGTCAGGGCTTGCTCGCTGATTCGAAATGTCGAAGCGACGCCTCGAGAAAATACTTCCGATTATTGCGATAGCTGAATCCGTGTCCTTCGTCTCGCAATATTCTGACGTTGGGTTCACGCTTCAGTTCCCGCATCCGTTTCTCGTAGCGTTTGGCGTGCTCCACGGGAACAATGTTGTCGGCGTCACCATGGAACAACAGCGTTGGTGTAGTCAGACGTTCGAGCTGAAACAACGGCGAAATCGCTTGCAGCGCTTCTTTCTCTCGACGCGGGTCACCGAGCAGCTCGCGCCACAACTCATAGGCGAGATAGTTGTCGTCGCGTCGGTAGCCCTTGATCTGCAGACCGATGTCGACCGGCGCCGCGCCGGATACGACCGCTTTGTACAAGTCGGGATAGCGAATGCCGCTCATCAACGCCGCATATCCGCCATAACTCCAACCCATGACAAACACGCGATCCGTGTCAGCGATGCCGGCGTCAATCGCCCAGCGCGCGCCATCCGCAATATCGTCGATCATACGCGCCGCGAACTCCCCGAACCCGGCGGTCAGGTGCTCGAGGCCGTAACCGGTGGAACCCCGAAAATTCATGTCGAGTACCGCATAGCCGCGCGAGGCGAAGTAGGCGCTTTCCGGATCCAGCAAGGGTGTCGAGCGTACCCATGGCCCACCATGCGGTTGCACAATCAATGGCAGGTCGCGAGCCTCGTCATAGCTCATGCCAGCCGGCAACGTCAGGTAGGCCTCGATCTCGGTGCCGTCACGAGCCGTGTAGCGCACACGCTCGCGGTTAGGGGTGTCTTGTTCGCGCAGCGCCTCGTGGAAATCCGCGAGCATGTCGATTTGATCATCTTCCGGGTAGTAGATCAGCGCCTGCGAACGGCCTTGCGCGTCGTTAGCCACAGCTAGCAATACCTGACGGTCGTCGGAGAAGGCCGTGAGATAGACAGCTTCACCTGGCCGCTGATCGGCGAGCTGCGATTGATAGTCTGCCAAGCCTTGGTCAAACCAGACGGTCTGCCAGTGCTCGCCCAGGTAGGTGATGCCCGCTAGCTGCTGATTCGCATCGTCCCAGATGAGCGTGGATGGCGTGAAATTATCGCCCGCGACATCGTAGTCAGAGTCTTCGTGCAACACACGGACAATCTGGCCCGTGATCGGGTCGTATTGCACCAGGCGGAACCGATCGTTGGTGATGCGTTCGGCAATGTACAGCGTGTTGGCGTCGTAGCCGTAACCCATGACGAGTACACGGCGTTGCAAGTAGCTCCGGCCATCGTAGTTTAGTTTGATTGTGCCATCCTGATGCCAGTCGTCGTGTGCTACCCATCGTTGGGTTTCTGGATGGCGGATCAGGTAGGTGGCCCGATCCTTGTCGATGCGCACTGCCATGCGCGGAACACCGGTTCGATCGACGAGCCACCGATCGATTTTCTCACGCTTGCCATTCTCAATTTCCACAGGCTCGCCGGATTCAGTGTCGAGCGAATAGACACTGCTGTAGCCCTTCGCGTTGTAGCCGGTGACGACGATCTTGTCTGACTGGTCGCGCAGCGGTGCGGGGATCGACCAATAGCGCATGCTGCGCTTGAACTCGCTCATCGAATTCAGTTTGCCATCGTCGACATACAGGTTTTCGAGCAACGTGTCCGGTAGCGAACTGCGTTGCCCGGCGGCAAACAGCTCGCCACCCGCCTCAAAGGTCAGTGTGCCATCGTCCACCCACTGCAGGTTTCGCGGGGCATACGGGCCGACGGGACGGATGCGGGGGTAATCGGGGTATGCTCGATCCGTGATGACAATCCGATAGCCAGACTGGTCGACGGTGACATGGGTGACGTACGTGCCATCGGGCGAGACGGTGAGTTGTGGTCGCGCTCCCGGTTGAAACAAATCGCGAATCTCGAGTGGCTCGGCCGCGACCGATGTGGTCGCAAGACCCAACGCGAGGCCCGCCAGCCAGCGCACGCAAGACATCCCTTTAGCAAAGCTCTCCACCACGCGGTCACCGTATCACCGTCGCTTGTGTGATGCCATTGATCGCCGCTTTGGCGTTACAATCGCGCCATGCGAATGCTAGTAACAATGATCGGGATGCTGTTGTCGGGTTGCGCGTTGTCGGCGGACGACGTGTTGCCACAGCCGGTGACCAACAATGCGGTGGCCCTGGTTGATGGCACGCTGATCAGTTTTGCTGGCCTCGGTGCTGGCAAGACGCATGACGACGTGCACGCGAAGGTGTATCAGCGGGAACTCAACGAAGCGCGCTGGCAAGCGGTCGGTACGCTTCCGGACAACGTTGGTCGGCTCGCGACGGTCGCGGTTGGTGTCGGGCCACTGGCGTACGTGTTCGGTGGTTACACCGTGGCCGAAGATGGCAGCGAAGTGTCGACACCCGAAGTCTGGGCGTACGATCCGAAGCGGCGGAGCTTTGCTGACCTCGCACCGATGCCCGTGCCGGTCGATGACGCGGTCGCGGTCACCTATCAGGATCGCTACATCTATTTGATCAGCGGCTGGCATGATCTGGCGAACGTTAACCTCGTGCAACGCTATGACATCGAAACGGATACGTGGGCGCAAGCGACGCCATGGCCAGGCGAGTCTGTCTTCGGACATGCAGGCGGTATCGTTGGCAATACGATGATTGTCTGTGATGGGGTGCGTGTGGTCGTCAAGGCGGAGGGCCCTCGTGCGTTTGAAATGACCAACGAGTGCTTCCGAGGGGCTATCCGTGCCGACGATCCGCGCCGGATCGATTGGCACAGGTTGCCGCCCCATCCCGGGCCTGCTCGCTATCGCATGGCCGCGACGGGTAGTGCAGCGACCAATGGTGTCGTGTTTGCCGGTGGCAGCGACAATCCGTACAACTTCAACGGCATCGGCTACAACGGTGAGCCTTCGGAGCCGATCGGCGGCGTGTTTGTTTGGGATTTCGAATCCAATGATTGGGTCGTTCACGTAGAGTCCGTTGTGCCAACGATGGATTATCGCGGCTTGATTGAGGTGGCGCCACGGCGGTTTGCGACCATCGGAGGCATGCGGGCAGAGCAGGCCGTGAGTGCCGACACGATCGAATTCGAGTTGGCAGAACGTTGATGGGTTGGATGGCCAACCCGCGCCTGCGATTGATGGCGGGCGCGGCGCTGATCAGTTTCTCGCCGGTGTTCGTGGCGCTCGTGTCCGTGCCGGCGACCACCAGCGCGTTCTACCGCGTCTTTATTGGCGGTGTAGCACTATTGTTGTGGCTTGCGGTAACGCGGCAGTTCACGTGGCCACGTACCATCGTTTGCATCTGGCTCGCCATCGCGTCGGTCGCGTTCGCCGCGGACCTGTTCTTCTGGCACAAGAGCGTGCTGTATGTCGGCCCCGGCTTATCGACGCTGCTCGCCAACTTTCAAGTGTTCTTTATGACGCTGGCCGGTGCGTTGTTGCTCGGCCAAAAGCCGAGTGTCCGGCAACTCATCTCGATTCCGTTCGCATTACTCGGGCTTGCGATGATCGTTGGGTTGGACTGGTCGGCACTGCCAGATGATTACCGCTGGGGTGTCGTGTTCGGGCTGTTGACGGCGATGAGCTATGCGGCCTACTTGTTGAGCTTTCGCCATGCCCAGACGAAGACCACGCGCACAGGCCCGGGCGGTTTGCCGGCGCGCGAGCTGACCATCGTTTCGCTGGTCACCGCGGCGTATCTCGCGGGCGTCGCCGGCATGGAGGGCACGTCGCTCGCGATTCCGACGTGGACCGACGCGGGCTGGCTGCTCGGTTATGGCGTGTTCGCGCATGTGCTCGGCTGGCTGTTGATTGCGAGCAGTCTGGCGCAGGTACCAGCGGCGCTGGTTGGGCTGTCGTTGCTGCTGCAGCCGCTGTTGAGTTTCCTGTGGGATGTGCTGATTTTCGGCCGGCGCCTGGTGGGCATCGAGCTGCTGGGTGCCGCGATCGCACTCACTGCCATCTACTTCGGCTCTCGGCAACCGTCCCGACGCAAAGCTGTGGGATAATACCCGCATGATCGATATCGTCTTCAAGCTCGTGCTCGCTTACTTGCTCGGCAGCGTCAGTGGCAGCCTGCTACTTGGACGCCTCAAAAAGGTGGATATCAGAACGGTTGGCAGCGGTAATGCAGGCGGCACCAACGCTTTACGAACACAGGGCAAGCTGTTCGCATTGGGCGTCATCGTCATTGATATTGGCAAGGGCGCACTGGCGGCAGGCTGGGTACCGACGCTCACGCTGGTGTCTGCGGCACCGATCCCGCACTGGCTACCCTACGCCTGCGCCGCGTTATCGGTGGTCGGCCACTGCTACCCGATCTTCTACGGGTTTCGTGGCGGCAAAGGTGCAGCGACACTGGTCGGCACGTATCTCGTGTTCGCGCCGACGCTGGTGCTGCCAATGATCGCGGTCTGGCTGTTCACGATCATGCTCACCGGTTTCGTCGGTTTGGCGACAATGATTACCGGCCACGCGGCCTGGGTGGTGTTGCTGGCGTTGCGCGGCAGCGCCGCGATGGATCTTGTGATCTACGCGTTCGTCATGGCCGTTTTCGTCGTCTACACACATCGTTCCAACATCGTCCGTATGCGCGATGGCACCGAAAATCAGAACACGCGTCTGATGGTGTTCAAAAAGTCATGAGCGCGGCGAGCGTTGATGCAGCACTGAAAATCGCGTTGGCGACGATCGAACCGTTGGCGGGTGTGCATGTGTTCGAGAGTCTACCGTCGACGAATACCTGGCTGAACGAGCGCGACGCGCTGTCGACCGGCCGCGCGGAAGTAGCGCTCGCCTTGCACCAGACTGCGGGGAGGGGACGACGTGGCAAAACCTGGCAGGCACCGAGCGGTAGCGGGCTGTGTCTGTCGGTCGCGTTTCAGTTTGACGCGATGCCGGAGCACCCCGGGGCAATCAGCCTGGCGCTGGGCGTCTCGATTGGTCGGGTGTTGGAACAGCTCGGCGCCGGCGAAATACTTCTGAAATGGCCGAACGATCTCGTCTGGCAGGACCGCAAACTCGGCGGCATTCTGGTCGAGTCCAGCGCTCGCGGCGGTGGCTTTCGTGTCGTGGCGGGTGTGGGTATCAATGTCGCGTTGCCTGCGCCGTTCACGTTGGATAGCGCTCAGGGCTGGTCGAAAGGGCCGGTCGATCTGGCGGCGATGGGCATCGCGACGACGATCGCAGAGCTGGCGGCACGGGTGATCCCCGCGGTCATCGATGCACTCGCCGACTACGAAAGGACACCACTAACCGACACGATGGCGGCGTTTAATCGCCGGCACTGGCTCAACGAACGGCCGGCCGAACTGGACGGCAAGATGTTGCGTTGTGGTCCGGTCGATGAAACGGGTCGGTTGTTGGTCGTCGACATGCAGAACGGTGAACAACGCACGATCGACAGCGGCGACGTCACACCGATCGCGTGGAGCGAGGCGTCATGAGCACGCTGTTGCTGGATATCGGTAACACACGTTGCAAGTGGGGCTTGTGGGCGGACGGCACACTGACCGGCGAGGGCGCCATCGACAACGACGACATTGGCAAAGCCAATGTCTGGACCTTTGCTTTGGATGCCGATCAGGCGTTTGCCTGCTCAGTGGCGAGCGCGCAGCGCACCAAGACACTGCAAGACGTGCTTGAGCCGTTGGGGGTGGAGCTGACCTTGGCGCAGACGACCGCGGAGCACGCCGGCGTGCGCTGTGCTTACACCGACCCGAGCCGACTTGGTGTTGATCGCTGGATGGCCGTGCTGGCGGGCAGTCGCTTGCCGCGTCGTCCGGCATTGATTGTCGACGCTGGTACCGCGTTGACCATCGACGCGGTCGATAACGACGGCAATCACGCAGGCGGTTTCATTATCCCGGGCATCCAGATGATGCAGTCGGCGTTGACGACCCGCACCGCCAACATCCGTATCGACGAGCCCGAGGCTATCAATGAATCGTTTGGCACGTCGACCAGCGAGGCCGTGCGCAACGGCGCGCTGGTTGCAGCAGCCGGCGCTGTCGATCGTGCCGCGAACTGGCTTGCGATGCTGTGCGATACCGACCCGGATGCGCTGGCGTTCGCGTTCACGGGCGGCAACGGCGAGCTGCTGGCGGATACTTTAAACCGCGCGGCGGATTTTCATGCTAATTTTGTACTGGATGGGTTGGCGATCTATGCGGGGCTTGCGCCATGAGAAATCTGTTTCTGATGTTGCTGGCGGCGAACCTGCTGTTTTTCGGCTGGAAGCACTGGGTCTACCAACCCGACGCGGGCGTGACCGTTGTCGACCCGAACACATTGGGCGAGCGCATTCCGGTCGCCAATGGCGAGCGCGAGGACGCCGCACCAGTTGAAGATGTCGTGGCGGTGGATACGACTCCTGAACCCGAGCCCGAAGTCACCGCACTGCCCGCGACGGTTGGGCGTGCGTGCATGACCATCGGACCGTTCGACAAGGTGGGTGATGCAAATAGCGCTCAGGACACACTGGCGGGCACCGGCTACAACGTGGCACAGCGCGCGGCGCAGGGCACGGTATTCGTCGGGCACTGGGTGTATGTCGACAACATCCCCAGCCGCAGCCAGGCGCGTTCGCTGCTGAAGAAATTGCAGGATGGCGGTATCAAAGAGGCAATCCTGATGGCCGGTTCGCCGGGCGAGGACATCATCTCGCTGGGTCTGTTCTCAGCTGAGGCTGGAGCGGAACGAACGGAGCTGAAGGCCAAGTCGATGGGTGTTGAAGCCTACGTCGTCCGCCGCACGAAGAATGCCACGGTGTTCTGGTTGGATGTGAAGCTGAAAGCGGGGCAGGCTGGCAGCGCGCTGGCGGATGTGTACGGCGACGACCGCGTACTGCGCGGGGATGCCGCCACGTGCCCGCAAAACGGCTGAAATTAGACCCGCATCACTGGCGAAACGCCGCTGGTGCGACTAAACTACGCGTCCGCTGCTGCAATGGCAGTGATTTTTAGGCGGCCGGCATAGCTCAGTTGGCAGAGCAACTGATTTGTAATCAGTAGGTTGCAGGTTCAACTCCTGTCACCAGCTTCAATGCGATTGTGGTGTAATGGTAGCATTTGAGTCTTCC
>JBCAZB010000107.1:0-7983 GCA_038533315.1 Pseudomonadota bacterium
GGTGGTGCCGGTTCGCTGCACTCAAATGCTGTGGCCAAGCTTATGGGTTCGTGGCCCGTTGTCGTGCCGAACTCGCCAGGTGTGTTGTGCGCGCTAGGAGATGCAACCACGCGGATGCGTGCGGAAAGCTCACGTAGCTTCTCCAAACGCGTTTCCGAGACAAGCTCTGCCGAGGTAACCGGCGTCTTGACGGAGATGCGCAAACAGGTCCTTGATGAGCTGTCCGACGAGGGTATCGAGGCGGGTGACGCGGAAGTTCGATACGAAATCGACGTACGCTATCACGGTCAGGGATTCGAGATTCCAATGGCCTTTGGTTACGCCTTGGATGACGACGAGGCGGTAGCAAAACTCTGTCAGGCTTTTGATGAAGAACATCGGCGCATGTTCACCTTCAACATGGATGCCGAGCATGAGCTCGTTAACCTGCGGGTTGTTGCGCTCGGCAAGGCACTTGAATTGCCGGCGCTGAGTATCGACAAAGGTGATGGTAACCCCGAGTCTGCAAAGATCTCGGATCACGAATTGTGGGTGGCCGGTGAGAAGTTACCAGCCGTGATTTACGACCGGTCGAAACTGCGCGCGGGCGACGCGTTTGACGGGCCGGCAATCGTCGTGGAGATGGACAGCACGGCGTTGGTTCTGCCGGAACATACGGCGAACGTCGATGATTACGGCAACATTTTGATTTATCCAAAGGCTGAGGGTTAAGACATGGTCGCAAAACTTATTGAAACCAACAGCGCTCCGTTCAAGACGGTTGATGTGGATCCAGTCACACTGGACATTATTGAGAACGCACTGCGGAATGCGCGCATAGAAATGGATGCGACACTGTTCCGTACGGCGTTGTCGCCGGGGATTCGTGAGCAGGGTGATGCGTTTCCGATGATCGCCGAACGTAACGGCAAAATGATCGTCGGTCAGTTTGGTTCGTTTATCGATGGCTTCATGCGTGGTTTTGATGGAGAGCTGGAAGACGGCGACGTGATTCTACTGAATGACCCCTACAGCTGCGAAGGGGCCATTAGCCATAACAACGACCAGCTTGTCATCATGCCGATTTTCAGGAATGGCCGTGTTATTGGTTGGGCTGCAATGTTCGGTCACATGACTGACATCGGCGGCAAAGTGCCCGGGTCTCTGCCGACAGACGCTGCGTCGATATTCGAAGAAGGGCTGCGCATGCCGCCTGTCAAGCTGTATCGGAAGGGCGAGCTGCAAGAGGATATTTTGCGTATCGCGACCCACCAGAGCCGCATGCCGGAATGGTATCGGGCCGATTTGCACGCGATCGTTGCATCGTGTCGCGTGGCAGCGCTGCGGGTTAATGAAATCTGCGACCGTTTCGGTGAGGACATGTACGCGTCGGCGACCGAGTTGCTGCTTGAGCGCAATCACCGCGCCATGAAAATGCTGATCGGGCAAGCCATTGGTGAGGAGCCGGTGTCGTTTGAGGATTACATTTGTGATGACGGCAAGGGTAATGGGCCGTTTAAACTCAAATGTACCATGTGGCGTGAGGGGGAGAAGGTCATTCTCGATTTCGAGGGCACCGACCCGCAGTCCGATTCGTCGATCAATTTCTACCTGAACGAAAACATGTTCCGCATGTTCTTCGGTATCTACATGATCATGGTGTTCGATCCTCAGATCATGTTCAACGACGGCTTCTATGATCTTGTAGAGGTCAGAATCCCTGAGGGTTCATTGCTTAAACCGAAATTCCCGGCGGCGCTGTCGTGTCGTACGCATGCCCTTGGTCGCATTTTTGATGTGCTGGGCGCATTGCTGGGCCAGAAAACGCCAGAATTCCTTTGCGCGGCGGGCTTTTCGTCGTCGCCGCACCTCATGTACTCCGGGTTTGATGAGAGTGGTGAGTGGTATCAGCTGTTCCAGATCGGTTTTGGCGGGATTCCAGGCAAACCGTTTGGCGATGGGCCGGATGGTCATTCCTTGTGGCCCGGCTTCACCAACGTGCCGAACGAGTTCCTAGAGCATTACTTTCCAATGATTATCGAGCGCTACGAATCAGCGGCTGACTCCGGCGGCGTCGGTTTGAATCGTGGCGGTAACGGAATTCATATGACCTACCGTTTCACTCAGGAAGGCAACATATCGATTCATGACGATCGCTGGTTTGTCCCACCGTGGGGCGTCAACGGCGGCAAACCGGCCGCCCGCTCGTGGAAGCGTATCGATCGGGCCGATGGTAGCCAGGAGTATCTGGGTTCAAAAGCCGACAATATCAGTGTCAAGAAAGGTGATTTGTTGCACTACGTGACCTGGGGCGGTGGCGGGTGGGGCGACCCACTCGAACGCGATCCCGAGCTGGTCGCCCTGGAAGTATTGCAAGGTTTGGTAACTCGCGAAGGCGCCAGGGAATACGGCGTTGTCGTCAATGACGACAACACTGTGGATACGGGAGCGACGACCGCGCTACGTGATGAGATACGTGAGAGCAGGGGGCCAATCGAAGTGTTCGACTATGGTCCTGACCTCGATACATTGCGTGCGCGCTGTCTGGAAGAGACGGGCTTGCCAGCACCGGTTCAGCCAGTATGGCCTGGCCGTCAGACGGATGCGGCCTGAGTATGACCAAAACAGCTGACGCCAAGGGTCCACTGAAAGGGCTGCGGCTCATCGAGCTCGGACAGTTGATCGCGGGCCCGTTCTGCGGCCAGCTGATGGCCGACATGGGGGCCGACGTTATTAAGGTCGAACCGCCGGGCAAAGGCGATCCGATGCGAGTCTGGGGCCGCGGTGACTATCCGCTATGGTGGACAGTATGCGCACGCAATAAGCGCTGCGTGACGGCCAATTTGCGGGTCGAGGAAGGCCAGAATCTCGTGAAGGAGTTGGTCAAAGACGCTGATTTCCTGTTGGAGAATTTTCGTCCAGGAACGATGGAGCGTTGGGGCCTTGACTACGACACCCTGAAAGCGATTAATCCCGGACTCATTATGATTCGTGTGTCCGGTTACGGTCAGACCGGGCCCTATGCGTCCCGTGCCGGTTATGCCGCAGTTGGCGAGGCGATGGGCGGCATGCGTTATCTGGCCGGTTGGCCGGATCGGCCACCTACACGAGCCGGTATCTCCATCGGCGATAGCCTGGCAGCGACCTATGCGTGTCTCGGCGCGCTGGCGGCATTGCATCATCGAGATCAGACTGGCGAGGGGCAGGTGATCGATGCCTCTATTTATGAGTCGGTACTGACCGTGATGGAGTCGACGATCCCGGAATTCACGGTCAGCGACTACATCCGCGAGCGCACAGGTTCTGCGCTACCCAATATTGCGCCATCCAACTTGTACGATTGCAAAGATGGTTCGTTCTTGATTGCGGCGAACCAAGATACGGTGTTTGCTCGCCTGTGCGATGCAATGCAACGACCCGAACTCGTCAGCGACGAGCGCTATGCCACTCATACCGCGCGTGGCGCTCACCAAAAGGAGCTCGATGAGATTATCGAGGCCTGGACTCGAACATTAACGATGGATGAGGTCGACGCTTTGATGCAGGAGCACGGTGTGCCTGCCGGACGCATTTTCAGGGCCCCCGATATGCTGGATGATCCGCATTTTGCGGCCCGCGAAGCCATTGTGCCGGTCGATAGCGAGCGCTTTGACAATCTGAAAATGCAGAATGTTTTCCCCAAAATGTCAGCGACCCAGGGCGAGATTCGCTGGCCAGGTCCGCTCGAGCTTGGCGAGCATAACGACGAAGTCTACGGTGGGTTACTAGGTCTCGATGCGTCTGCCATGGCCGATTTGCGCGAAAAGGGCGTCATCTAGGTTGCCTAGCGTGCGTTAATCACAGGAAGCGGTGGAGCTGCTCTTGTTGCGTTATAACAACACGCTAACCCACTGAAAACCCCAATGAGACACGGTTGGTGTCTCAAAAAACTTGTCGAAGACAAACGTTTGCTGTATCAATAACGCGACACTGTGGGTTCGTTACAACGAACTCATAGTGTGAAGCGTGGCTAATCGGTCAGGACAGCTGTCTTTTCTGCCGCCTCGCACAAACGTTTAAACGACCATCGAACCGCTTATTGCGGAGGGGAAATATCCTATGTCAAAGAGAGTTCTCGGGCGATCAATGCTGTCGCTCGCCATTGCCAGTGCGCTGGGCAGCGCGGCAATGACGGCACCAGCGTTCGCGCAGGACGACGAGGCGATTGAGGAGGTTGTCGTCATCGGCAGTCGCTCACGTCCACGTTCTGTGACCGACTCAGCCGTTCCTGTTGACGTTTTGTCTGTTGACGAATTCGTGAACCAGGGCGATACCGACCTTAGCAACCTGATTAGAAACGTGGTGCCGTCTTACAACGTCAACACGCAACCGATCAGTGATGCTGCCACTATCGTTCGCCCGGCGAACCTGCGTGGCCTCGCGCCAGACCACACCCTAGTGTTGGTCAACGGCAAACGTCGTCACCGCGCCGCTGTCATTTACTGGCTGGGTAACGGTGTTTCTGATGGTGCCCAGGGTCCGGACTTGTCCGTCATCCCGGCCATCGCATTGAAGCAGGTTGAAGTCCTGCGAGACGGTGCCTCGGCGCAGTACGGTTCTGATGCCATCGCGGGTGTGATGAACTTTGTACTGAAAGACGATAACGATGGCGGTTCTGTCGATGTTCGTTATGGCACCTTCTATGAAGGTGACGGCGACCAACTGACCGTCTCAGGTAACATCGGTTTGCCGATTGGCAACTCCGGTTTCGCTAACCTGAGCCTCGAGTACGGTAGCACCGACGACACCGATCGCAGCATCCAGCGTGATGACGCCGCCGGTTTGATCGAAGCCGGTAACACGGCTGTCGCCAACCCGGCGCAGATCTGGGGTTCTCCGGAAATCGAAGATGATTTGAAACTGTTCGGTAACTTCGGTTTCGAACTGGCAGGCGGCTCCACGCTGTACGGCCATGGTAACTACGCGTCGAAGACGGTTGACGGCGGTTTCTACTTCCGTAACCCGAATACACGTGGTTCTGTGTACTCTGCTGATGGCGGCGCGACGCTGTTGATCGGCGATGTACTGCAAGCCAACGGCGGTGCCGTAGGGGCGGCGGGTTGTCCGGTTGTGACCATCACGGATAACGTGCCGGATCCGACAGCGCTGAACCAAGTGCTGAACGACCCGAACTGCTTCACGTTCCAGGAAATCTTCCCGGGTGGCTTTACGCCACGCTTCGGTGGAGACGTGACCGACCTGTCATTCGTAGGTGGTTTGCGCGGTGAAACAGCCGGTGGAATCAACTGGGATGCCAGTGTCGCCTATGGTTCGAATGAAGTCGATTTCTTCATCCGTAACACCGTCAATGCTTCGTTGGGTCCGAACTCGCCGACCGAATTCGATCCGGGTTCGTATACCCAGGAAGAGTTCAACGTGAACTTTGATGTCAGCTACGCCGTTAACGACAACGTCAACGTTGCGGGTGGTGTCGAGTATCGCGACGAAACCTTCGAAATCGGTATTGGCCAGCTTGAGTCTTTCCAGATCGGCCCGTTTGCTGATCAAGGCTTCAGCGCCGCGTCTAACGGTTTCCCCGGTTTCGGTGATATCGCAGCTGGCGACTGGTCTCGGTCAAACTACGCAGTCTACGGTGATGTAGAAGTCTATCCGCAAGAGAACTTCCTGCTGGGCTTTGCTGCACGCTTTGAGGACTTCGAAGACTTTGGTTCGACGTTTAACTACAAGGTCGCGACCAACTATCGCTTCAACGATGGTTTCGCACTGCGTGGTAGTGTCAGCACAGGCTTCCGTGCGCCGACACCGGGTCAGTCAAACGCGTTTAACGTCTCGACTGAGTTTGATCTCGCACTTGGCGATCTCGTGAACAACGGTACGATTCCGTCAACCAACCCGGTTGCGGTACTGTTTGGTGGCGAGCCGCTGGATCCGGAAGAGTCAGTTAACTTCACGGCGGGCGCGATCTTCGAAACCGGTCCGGTCACATTGACGGTCGACTTCTTCGACATTCGTTTGGAAGACCGAATCACCGTATCTCAGTTGTTCTCTATCAATGATTTGACGGCTCAACAGCTGCAGGATTTGATCAACGCTGGTGTTACCAGTGCTGAAAACCTGCAGAACTTCCGCTTCTTCACCAACGATTTCGATACGAAGACGACGGGTGTTGATGTTGTGGCCACCACGCAGATCGATTTTGACAACGCGACAACGGACTTGAGCTTCAGCTACAACCGTACCAAGACTGAAGTCGACGAGTTCAACCCGGATACGCTCGACGCGACACGTATTCGTGAACTTGAAGAAGGTCTGCCGGAAAGCCGTTGGACACTGACGACCAATACCACCGTCGGTGACTTCCGCTTCCTGGTACGAGCCAACTACTTCGATGACTGGTTCGATTCCGAAGATGGCCAGACTTATGGCAACGCGATTCTGTTTGACGCAGAAGCAGCGTGGCAAATGACGGACAGCTCTTCGGTTGTGCTGGGTGCACAAAACATCTTTGACACCTACCCGGAAACGAACCCGGGCGCGGCGGCAGGCGTAGGCAACCTCTACAGCCAGTTCTCGCCGTTTGGTTTCAACGGTGGTTTCTATTACCTGCGCTATCGCTACGCATTTGACTAAGCGAGACCGTTGGTCAATAGACAGAAAAGGGCGCTTCGGCGCCCTTTTCTTTGTCTGGTATTGAGTTTTTGCCCAGCGTCAGTGAGAGTACTTCTGTTGCGGCAAGTCATAGGATTCGGCATTGTCACCATTGCCCCATGGCCGCTTCGCCCCGCGTCGTTCAGTAGAACCCTGCTGGTTGCCAGTCTCGAAAAACGCAATGAGCTTGTCGAGCTTGCGGGCTTGTTCGCCGAGTGACTCAGATGCGGCCGCAGCTTGTTCGACCATCGCAGCGTTTTGCTGGGTGAACGCGTCGATCTGGATAATCGTCCCATTGACTCGATCGATGCCGCGAGACTGTTGCTGGCTGGCGCTTGCGATATCGCTGACCGTTTCTGTCAGACGCCGTACATCGTCCATGATGTCTCGCAGGGTATCACCGGACTCATTGACCAGACGCGAGCCTTCATCAACTTTTCGACTGGAATCTTCGATTAGTGATTTGATTTCTTTTGCCGCGCTGGCACTGCGACCGGCAAGGTTTCGCACCTCGCTAGCGACAACCGCAAAGCCCCGGCCTTGCTCGCCCGCACGGGCCGCCTCGACGGCGGCGTTCAGCGCCAGCAGGTTGGTTTGAAACGCGATCTCGTCGATCACGCTGATAATGTCATCGATACGTTGGCTTGCATCGTTGATCGCTGTCATTGCGGACACCGCGTCGTTTACCACTTCTCCGCCTGCCTCAGCCCGTTGCTGAGCAGCTACCGCAAGATCATTGGCACGCGCGACGTTATCCGCATTCTGTTTGACGGTTTCCGTCAACCGTTTCATATTCTCCGTTGTCTTTTCAAGCTCGCTCGCCTGCTCTTCAGTTCGGACACGGAGGTTGCTGTTGCCGTTCGAGATATCGGCGGCACCTTCACGGACCGCGCGAGCGGAGTCCTGAATGCGAGCGATTACGTCTGTGAGCGTGCTAACCGTCGCGTTGGCATCAGTTTTTAATTGCTCGAAGCGACCTTCGTAGTCCCTTGAGATCGTCTCATTGAGTTGGCCATTCGCCATAGCGCTGAATACGCGCACTGTGTCATCGACGATTTGCTCCGCAGAGGCCAGCAGGTCATTCATACTGCTCGACAGTGTAGCGAAGAAGCCTCGTTTGTCCGTCAGGTCAATACGCCCAGACAGATTGCCGCTTTGAGCTTCAGAGACGACGGCATTGACTTCGTTTTCGATACGAACTTCGTTTGTTCGATCGACCCAGATGATGATGGTGCCGAGACGGTCGCCATCGTTGTCGATGATCGGGTTGGCAACGAGTCGGATCATTCGGTCGGCGACTTCAAGATCGGTGACGCGTGTTGTATCAAGAGCTCGTAGTGCTTGCGTGTCGGCATC
>JBCAZB010000108.1:0-7837 GCA_038533315.1 Pseudomonadota bacterium
CATCGAACAAGCGCAGAATCGCTTGCTGGTTGCGCTCGTTCTGATCCGTCTGCTCCAGCGCGACACGTCGTAACTCGGCATCTTTGGCCGAACTGCGCACCATCGTAAGTACAGGAATCAGCGCCAATACCAACAGGCCGATCGGCAACCAGGGCATCACCGGTGCCAACGTGCCGGCGAGACCTGAAGCTGTCGCAGCCGTGGCGGCGGCCGGCGTTGGGAAAGTGCTGACAGTGGCCGCGGCCTGCGCGTACGTCTCGGCCTCACTCTGTACAACTTCGGCTGCACTACGCAGCACGAACGTGTCGTCCAGTAGCTCTGCCGACAGCGTGTTGTCATTGAGAGCGGCAACATC
Organism: Pseudomonadota bacterium; assembly: GCA_038533315.1. Classification (GTDB taxonomy): domain Bacteria; phylum Pseudomonadota; class Gammaproteobacteria; order Steroidobacterales; family Woeseiaceae; genus CALBPI01. Next base: position 356 of record JBCAZB010000108.1, read on the forward strand.
CAGCGATGTAGCGTCGCCATTCAGCGCAGCTGCAAGCACGGCAAGATCATTGGCGACCGTCACCAACTCAGCAGCCGTTGCTGTCGCGCGATCCGGTGCACCGCGCAACGCACGCAATTGCGTTGCGGCAACCGTCGCACCCTGGCGAAGCTCGGGCAACGCAGATTCGTCGAGTCCGTTTGTCTTATCCAGAATCCCGGCGCTTGCGCCTCCGGCGCGAGCGACCGCGCCATTGAACGCCTGCAACTGATCGGCCGTATCCAGCAAACGACGAACGGCGGTCTCGGTAGCCCCGGTCGTCGACTCGCTGGCGGCAACACGCTGCAAGGTCTCGACCGCATTCGGCTTAGCGGTGATGCTGTCGCGTACCGCAGCAGCCAGCGCCGGCGATGGTCCGCTCACCGCTTTCTGCGGCGGCGTGTAAGTCAACCAGATGACAGCCGCTGCGGCCGCCAAAAAAAGCGGCACCAGCACTGCGCTGATATTAAATGTGGTTGAGTTCGCGGCTTTTTTGGCCATGTTCGTATTCCGGTCTAAATTCAATTAACGGCGAGGCGACTCTGCCGCCTGTAAAAAAGGGTCACTCGATAACAGTCGGTCAAACTGAAATACCGGCCAGCGCTCATCACTGCGCATGAAAAACCCGTCTGTATACGCATCCGCACGGACAGCCGTCGTATGCTGGCTTTGGCTGTATTCGCCATCAACGAAACGCCGAAAACCACTCACTTCTTCGACTAGCAACCCAGCGCGAACCTCGCGGTGTCCGACACTGATGACACGTGCGTTCCTGCCGCGATCCGATCGCCCGGCGCCAAGGAACAGTTTTAAGTCAATCAATGGCAACAACTGCCCACGCAGGTTGGCGATGCCCATCAACCAGCGTTTGGCTCCTGGCACGCGAGTAATGTTGTCAGGCACCATCAACACTTCGCCGACATGATCACGATTGGCAACAAACGAATCACCGCCGATGCTGAATCCGACACCGACCCATTCATTTCGTTTGCCAGACAAGTCCGCCTGGCCCGCGATCGCAGCACGACTGCGTCGCTCCATCTCCTGCAGGAGATCGAAAGGCCTGTCGGCGAGCGATTTGAGCTGCAAGCCTGCCATCGACTACGCAGCCGACGCGGCTAGTTGTTCCTTGATCTTGCCGATCAGACTTTGCTCGTTGACCGGTTTGACGACGAAATCCTTGGCGCCCTGGCGCAATGCCCAGATGCGATCGGTTTCCTGATCTTTGCTGGTGACCACGATGACGGGGATGGTCGCTGTGCTCGCATTCTTGCTCAGCTTGCGGGTTGCCTGGAAACCGTTCATGCCGGGCATTACAACGTCCATTAGGATCAGGTCCGGTCGTTCTCGCAATGCAGCGGCGATACCCATCTCTCCGGATTCGGCGAGGCTCGTCTCGTAACCGTGCTTGTCGAGCATCGATTGCACGACATGGCGCTCTGTCGGGGAGTCATCAACGATTAGTATGTGTGCCATGCTTCTTCCTCCCGTCGCCTCAGCCATGTAGTTGCTCGCTGATTGCGCCCACCAACTCGTCTTTGGTAAACGGTTTTGTCAGATAGCGCTCTGAGCCAACGATGCGCCCACGGGCACGATCGAACAGGCCGTCCTTGCTCGACAACATGATGACTGGCGTATCTTTGAACGCCTTGTTGTTTTTGATTAGCTGGCAAGTCTGGTAGCCGTCGAGACGCGGCATCATGATGTCGACAAAAATCAGGTCAGGCTGGTGATCCGCGATTTTTGACAGGGAATCAAAACCGTCGATCGCGGTGTAGACCTCGCAGCCTTCCTTGCTCAGCAGCGTCTCCGCGGTTCGGCGAATTGTCTTACTGTCGTCAATGACCAGAATCTTGATGCCTTGCAGACCGTTGGTGGAATCAGCACTCACGCGCGAGCTCTCCTTTATACATAAGTGGCATTGTCACGGTAAAAGCGGTTAATACGCCGTGCATAGCGCACATTTTTAGGCCTTTGACACCAGTCGATTTTTACATATTGCAGAACCCGATGCTATCCACGACGCACGCAAACAAGCGCAAAACCGTGCTGCACCGTATAGTTAGCGGCAGATGCCAGCCAGAACTGGAGAAAAGTCGGTGAGCAACAAAATATTGAACATTGGTGTCGTGATGGATCCCATCGAGTCGATCGCGCCCTACAAAGACTCGACAATGGCGATGATGCTCGAGATTCAGCGGCGCGGGCATCGCCTGAAAACCATGCAACAAGGCGATCTATCGGTCGACAATGGCATTGCGGTTGGGCGACAGACGGCGATGCAGGTCACCGACAACCGCGACGACTGGTTCACGGCCGGTGAGACACGGGTAGAACCACTCGCGGATCTCGACGTCATCCTGATGCGTAAAGACCCGCCGTTCGACATGGAATTCATTTACACCACTTACATTCTCGAGCTGGCGGAACGCTCGGGCTGCCTGATCGTCAACAAGCCCGCAGCGTTGCGCGATCTGAACGAAAAAGCCTCCACGGCCTGGTTTCCGGAACTGGCGCCGGACACGCTCATTACGCGCGAGCAAGCGCGCATCAAGTCGTTTCTGGAGCAACATCAGCATATTGTCGTCAAACCGCTGGACGGGATGGGCGGGCGCTCCATTTTTACGTTGCGCAAAGGGGACACCAATACGAATGTCGTGCTGGAGACGCTGACAGACTATGGGCAACAGTTCGCGATGGCGCAGCGTTACCTACCTGCGATCAGCGACGGCGATAAACGCGTGCTGCTGATCGATGGCGAACCCGTCGACTACATGCTGGCGCGCGTACCGAACGCGGAAGATGGCCGTGGCAACCTGGTCATGGGTGCTACCGCCGATGCGCGCCCACTCACCGACGTTGAACGCAACATCGCGAAAGCTGTCGGCCCGACGCTACGCGAGCGCGGCGTCATTTTTGCCGGGCTCGATGTCATTGGCGACCGGTTGACAGAAATCAACGTCACCAGCCCAACCGGCATCCGTGAAATCGACAATCACTTCTCGATCAACATCGCCGCGCAGTTGCTGGATGCCATAGAGGCACGGTGTCAGTAGCGCCGCAACGACATCGACCGGTGGCGATTAGCCGCCGCGCTGTCCTTATCGCGCTGGCTGCCACCGTCGCCACCGGCTGTCAGCGAGCGGCGAAGACGCACCACTTTGAGTGGCTAAGTTTCGCCACGACCATTCGACTGACAATCGCAACCTCTGATGCGTCGCTCGCCAGCTCGGCCGCGGCAGCGGTGCAGCGGCGCTTCGAGCAAATCCATCGAGACTGGTACGCGTGGGGTGACGGCGAGCTGGGCCAGATCAACAATACGCTGCTGACGACCGGGACCGCGCCATTGTCAGAAGAGATGGCAGACCTGTTGCGGCAAGCGAAAGCACTCGCGTCTCGCAGCGCTCATCGTTTTGACCCGGCAGTTGGCCCGTTGGTGAAACTGTGGGGATTCGACCGATTCGATCGTGGGATACCGCCTGAACAGTGGCCGTCAGACGCAGAGATTGATGCTGCCTTGCAGCTGGTGCAGCAGGGCTACGAGGTCACGGAAACACCGGCTGCGGCGATTGAGGCGGCACCCGGCGGCCAGATCGACTTGGGTGGCATTGCCAAAGGCGCGGCTTTACAAGCGGCGCTGGACATACTGGAACCATTCCCACTCGACGGTGCGCTGATAGACGCTGGCGGCGATATCGCCACGCTGGCCACGCGACGAATCTCCCCGTACCGGATTGGCCTGCAGGTGCCGACTACCGGCGCACGCGACCGCCGGCCGATCCCGCTGCTGCCGGGTGAATGCATCATGACCTCAGGCGACTACGCTCGCTTCTGGGAGAAAGATGACGCGGTCGTCCAACATATTATCGACCCCCGCACCGGGCGGCCTGCCGAGGGGCCCCGATGGGCCACGGTCATCGCCAAGGATCCTTTGCTGGCGGACGCTGCGGCGACCGCGCTGATGGTCGCAGACCCGCGCGAATTTTATACACTATGTGACGTAATGCAGATCAGCGACGCGATGATCGCCGTTACACTGGACGACATTCGGATAACCGATGCCCTGCAACGACGGCTGACCGACACCTGAGACGATGAACCAGACCGACGCAGAAATACACACGGTACTAGCACGAGATATGCTGCCTGTAGCCACGGGCCGCAGCGATCGCCTGCCACCGATGTTGTTTCTGGCGACGATGTTTTATGCGTTGATCATTCTCGGTATCACGTTCGACATTGGCTTACCCGACAGCAACAGCGAAGTGACCTCACTCGAGGTGACAATCGTCGCCGATGCCGACCTCAGAACAGCACGCCCGGACAAGGCGGACTATCTCGCGCAAGCCAACCAGCAAGGCAATGGCAATACGCGCGAACAGGTTAGCCCGGGCGCCGCACCGACCGCGCCGGGACAAGTAGCGCTGGAAATGGACGATATCGGGCCCGTACAACGACGCAGCGCACCAGGCGAGGAATCGCCGCAGGAACTGCTGACCACCATCGCGGAGTCCGACCGGCTGATTCGCCAACCCGACGAGATCACCCCCGACGCTAACGAGCTGGCGCAAGATGCACAAGCGCTGCCACAGGGCCTCGAAGAAACACTGCCGCTACCCGAAGACGACAACGCGTCGTTGTTGATCACCGACGACAACCCGAGGCATCTGGTGGTCAGCGTCAATAGTGCGGAATCAGACATCGCGCCGTACCTGAATAGCTGGAAACGTCGCGTTGAGCGTATCGGTACGCTGAATTTTCCGAGGGAAATCGACGTGGCCGGCTTAAGCGGTAGCCCAACGCTGGAGGTCGCGATAGCACCGGACGGTCGCCTCACCGACGTACAAGTGCTGCGTTCGTCCGGACACGAGGCACTCGACCGAGCGGCGATGATGGTGCTAAACCGGGCATCGCCGTTTGAGGCATTTCCCGATTTTCTGCGCGAGCGCTACGACCTGCTTCGATTTGCGTATAAGTTCGAGTTCGAAAGTAACCGTGTACGCGGCAGTGTGCGCGCCGGAGACGGCGGCGATTGATGCGCTTGCGTGTCAACAGTTCCACGCGGATACTGGCGCTATGAGCGAATTCCCGACGCTTGCTGGACAACTGCTGATCGCCATGCCGGCGCTCAACGACCCGAATTTCGAAAATTCGGTGACGCTAATCTGTGAACACAACCCCGAAGGTGCGATGGGCATTACCATTAACCGCCCGACGGATCTGACACATGACGCCGTGTTCTCCCAGTTAAGTGAGTACGAGGATGCGCAATCTGTCGCTGACCGCCAACTCGCCGACTCACCGGTGCTGCTCGGCGGCCCTGTGGGTACGGAACGCGGCTTCGTCTTGCACCGGGAAGCTGGCGACTGGGATGCGACGCTGTCGGTGACCGATGCGATTCATGTCACTATGTCGCGCGATATCGTCTCGGCCATGCTCAGTGAGTCGGTGCCAACGGGCGCGGTTATGGCGCTCGGCTACGCTGGCTGGGAAGCGGAGCAATTGGAACGCGAAATTCGTGACAACGCGTGGTTGACGACACAGGCGACCGCCGAAATTGTCTTCGATGCGCCCTTCGAGGCGCGCTGGGAGCTCGCGACCCGAGCGCTTGGAATTTCTCCCGAGCAACTCAGCAGCGGGCCAGCTGGCAATGCCTGAGCCGGCTGCGGCACAAAGATTGCTAGCGTTCGATTATGGCCTGCGACGCATCGGTGTTGCCGTCGGCCAGACCATCACCGGCAGCGCGCGGGAGTTGACGACCGTGCAATGGCTTGGCGATGAGCCAGACTGGGCGGGTATCGAGCAACTCATCGACGAATGGGAGCCGGACTTGTTGCTCGTCGGCCTGCCCGTCAATGCGGATGGAGAAGACACCGAACAATGTGCTCCGGTGAGAGAATTTGCGGCCGCATTGGCGGAGGACTATGCGCTGCCCGTGCAACTGATCGACGAGCACCTCACCTCGCGCGAAGCGGAGCGCACCCTGAGCGAGCGACGCCGCAGTGGTGGTCGACGTCGCCGCATTCGTAAAGCCGATGTCGATGCACTGTCCGCCGTGCTGATCGCCGAACAATGGCTGCGCCAGCGAGATATCGCCCGACGCTGAGCAGTTACGTGTAAACTACTGCGCCAGAGCAACTTCCACCCTCTGGCCCCGATGACCCAAGACTCAAGCAAGCAATTGGATGACAGCGGTGCACTCCGTCACTTGCTGACAATCGACGGACTGGGCAGCGAGACGATTAACGCCATTCTGGATCGTGCAGAGACCTATCTCGCGCCCTACGATCAACCCGTCGTGCGCTCGACGGCACTCGTCGGACGGACGGTCGCCAACCTGTTTTTCGAACCGAGCACACGAACACGTGCCTCATTCGAGCTGGCGGCGAAGCGCCTAGGCGCGGATGTACTGAACCTCGACGTGTCGACCTCTTCGCGCATTAAAGGTGAGAGCATCCTCGATACCATTTACACACTGGAAGCGATGCAAGCCGATGTGTTCGTCGTACGTGATGCCGAAGCCGGCGTGCCGGCAATGATCGCGTCGCATGTGAGGCCGGGTGTGAGCATCTTGAACGCCGGCGAATCGAGCGTATCGCATCCGACGCAGGCGTTACTGGACGTGCTGACCATGCGCCGCGCGCTGGGTCCTATTGACGATTTAACCGTTTGCATTGTTGGCGACATCGCCCATTCACGCGTCGCGCGCTCGACCGCTGCCGCATTGCGCGCGTTGGGTGTACATGCGCTACGGCTAGTGGCACCGCCCGGCATGCAGCCCGATCCAGAGCTCTTTCCTGGTGCCAGTCTGTTTGACGAGCTTGCGCCCGGCGTTGCTGATGCCGATATCGTGATGGCGCTGCGTATTCAGCACGAACGCATCCGCAATAAAAGCGAGTTGCCGGGACCGGATGCGTACATTCGTGGATTCCAGCTGAACCATGAGTCGCTGCGCGGCACGAGTGAGCGCTTGCGCGTGATGCACCCCGGCCCAATGAATCGTGGCGTAGAGATCGATAGCGAACTAGCAGACGATGCTTGCTCACTCATTACCGAGCAAGTACGCAATGGCGTTGCGGTGCGAATGGCGCTACTCGATATGGTGACCGCCACTAGCAGGAAACATCAAAACTCATGACTACGACACGCGCACACCGGGATACGATTTTCGTCGAATCAGGCACGCTGCTTGAGCGACACCGTTTTGACGCCGAACAGTATGTGCTCCGGATCGAAGCCCCGGAGAGCGCACGACATGCACAGGCGGGAACGTTTGTGCACGTCACCTGCGACAGCGCGTTGCCGATGCGCCGACCGCTATCGTTAATGCGCGTCGATGCCGATGCGGGCTGGATCGAAATTCTGTTCAAAACAGTCGGGGCAGGACTGGCCGCACTCGCCGCCCGCAAACCGGGCGAAAAACTGAGCATCATGGGCCCGATCGGACAGCCTTTCCGTCCGAAC
>JBCAZB010000109.1:0-7788 GCA_038533315.1 Pseudomonadota bacterium
CAACGTGCAGCCGGAGGAGGGCGGCGGTGGCGCCTACAGTCGCACCGGTGCCAATTTCTTTCCCGATGGCTGCACGTTGTCAGGATCGCACACCATGTAGCGCGTAAAACCGCTCGCCATCGTATTCAACGCGGCATCGACTTCGATATCGGGTGCAAAGCGCACGTTAAACAGCTGCGCTATCGCGATCGACGCAATCGCCCGCAGCGGCAGCTGGCTAATACCGGTCGCCTCGATGTAGCCGTCGTCGACATCAATGAACTGTAGCGTGGGCGGCGTCGGATACCGTTGCTCGTTCAACCAGCGGCCCTCGTCAGAGAATTGCATCGGTTCGATCATGCCAGGGGCGCTGAGCACTAATCGCGACACCCGGCCAGGGTTCGCTGATGCGAAATGCGCGGCAATCAGGCCACCCGCCGAATGACCGATCACATGCACGCGCTCGGCACCGATTTGCTCTATGACAATTTCCTTCAAATCCGCCACGTGCGCGGCGAACGACGTGACTTTGGGTGGCGTTCGTCTATCCGACAGACCGGTGCCGCTTTGATCATAGAGATAGACGTCGAAGCCATCATCGGCGAGACCACGCAGAGTCTCAATGATGCTGGAGTGAATATAGCCGCCCGGACCGCCATGCAGATACATCACCGGCATCGCATCGGCTCGTCCACTCTCGATCACGGTGTAAGCGATCCGGTAACCACCCGCCATCTCCCAATATTGGGTCGATGCGCGCGGCTGAATGGGCGCGATCGTCGGAGCAATGGGTTTGAACAACGCGACCAGTAACGTTGCGAGCGCCAGGAAAAACAGGAGCGTGAAAAACCTGCGAATGCGTTGAGCCATACCATTTGTTCCATGCTGATTGCCTGATAGATGCCGGCGGCGCCCATTTGGATGCAAACGTGCCGCTTGTCGGTGTTGTGGCAATGGCGGTAGGCTCAGTGTTATGCAGCGACGACACTTTTTGACACGTATACTGGCCGCGCTCGGTAGCCTGCCGCTCGTGGCACGACTGAACGCGACGTTGAAGCTCCCCAGCACGCCGTTTACGTTGGGCATCGCCTCCGGGGACATCACATCGACCGCGGCTGTACTGTGGACCCGCCTTGCGCCGCAACCGGAGCGCGCAGACGGTGGCATGCCCGAACAGGCGATACCGGTCCGTTGGACGCTCGCTCGCGATGCCGAGTTTAACGACGTGGTGCGTTATGGTGTCGCCATCGCGGAACCAATGCTCGCCCATTCCGTACATGTGGAGCTGGAAGGTCTCCAACCCAATCAACCGTATTGGTATCGATTTGAGGCCGCCGGTTTCGTGTCCACACAGGGACGCACGCGGACGTTACCAATAGGTGCGACCGATCAAGCGCGTTTCGTCACTGCATCGTGCCAGAATTTCACACACGGACTGTTCGTCGCCTACGATTCAATCGTGGCTGATGATCCTGATTTCGTCATCCACTTGGGTGACTATATTTACGACGTGGCATACGGCGCGACATTTCGACGCCATGAAACCGACGAACAGCCGAACACGCTATCGGCCTATCGACGTCGACATGCGCACTACAAAACCGATGCATCGCTGCAGCGTGCCCATGCCGCGTTGCCGTTCTACTGCATGGTCGACAATCACGATGCCATCGAATACAACGATCCGGCCCTGAGCAGACAACGCGCCGCGGCTTACCAAGCCTGGTACGAACATATGCCGGTGCGTGGGTATGCGATGAACAAGCCAAACGCATTCGATCTGAAACGCACGATTTCCGTCGGTGATCTTGCTCAAATCACATTGCTCGATGGTCGGCAGTTCCGCGACGATCGAACGCCCTGCGACACGCCGTTCGATTCGAGTTATGGTTTTGGTAACTACCGCACACGCTGTGATGCCGTATTTGCTGAATCACGCAGCATGCTCGGACAGGAGCAGGAGCGCTGGGCTGAGGGGCAGTTGCGCAACAATCCAGCGCACTGGAATGTGTTGGCCTCACCGGGCCCACTGCTCCCATTCGCCTATCGAAAAGATGGCGAAGATCGCCGCTACATCGGCGCTTGGGATGCTTATCCGAAGAATCGCGAGCGGCTTGTCGCGGCGATGTTGTCGTCGGACGTCGGCCATCCGGTCGTGTTAAGCGGCGACGTTCATTCGTTCTGGGCGGTCGACGGGACCAAGACGCCAACGAGCGATGAGCGGTTCCCACTGGTCGAATTGGTGACATCGGGCATCAGCGCCAACTGGCCGCCGCCGCTCGCCGATATCGTGACAGAAAATCTCACCAATAATCCGCAGGTGCAGTTCTACGATCCGCACAACCGTGGCTATCTACTGCATGACATCAATCGCGACCGATGGACGACCCGCGCGCGCGGTGTGGGGGCTGCCGATCAGGCGGATGCGGTAGCGTCCGAAGTCGTGCGGTGCGAAATCACGCATGGTAAGTCCGGCGTTGCGTTGACGGCGTAAACACCAACCCGTCGCGGCATGCTGGTGGGCCGGCGATTTATTTTTCTCACTCAATGAGATTCGTTCGAAAAAAAATTCCCCGTCCCTGCTAGCACTGCGCTGCCGTGATCGGCAACAGGGATTGTTTTGAGAGCGAGTGGTTTCGAGCGAGCAAAACAGATGCCTGTTGCATTGCGCAATCAGATCAGCGATCTACACTCTTCGCTTAGAAAACGACTCCTCGATTGCATGCACAGCTGTAACTCGCAGCAGGGGTTGTTCTGCGAGCGAGTGATTTCGAGCGAGCGGAATAATCCTTGCTGCATTGTGGCCATGGGCCGGCGATTTATTTTTCTCACTCAATGAGATTCGTTCGAAAAACAACTCCCCGTCCCTGCTAGCACTGCGCTGACGTGATTGGCAACAGGGATTGTTTTGAGAGCGAGTGGTTTCGAGCGAGCAAAACAGATCGCTGTTGCGCCATGCTGCTGCTTAGCTCGTAACCAACGAAAACACCGCCATCGCAATAAACACCATCGCCCAGAGTACGAAGGCCAGCATCGCGGCGATCAAGGCCGCACTGATGATCATGACAATCACGCTGCGCCGTCGCGCAGCTCGCGTTCGCTCGCACCATTGCTCGATCAGCTTGAGGTTTCGTAGGTTCGCCTTGTAACCCATATCGAAAACGTCGCCAACAAGCGGAATCGTGCCAACTGCTGCCTCGATCGCCACATTGGCGCACATCCGCAAAAGCGTGAAACCGCCGACACCAAGTCTCGCGCCCGCGAGTACGATGTAGAGCGACAACATCAAACCGGCAGCGTCACCGATCCCGGGAACCAGCCCCAGAATCGCATCCCAACCGATGCGATACCCGCCCGGCAAACGAATAGACGCATCGAGAAATACCGCGAGCTTCTTGAGGTGCGGCGGCACAGGCTGCGTGCCGTCGTCAAACTCGGACAAACGGTCTGGAGCTGTCTCCGCTTCAACAAGCTTGATGTCATTCTCATCACCCATGGCGAGAGTATTGCCGATTCATTCGCCCCCGTCGATCAAGGTCTGCGCTACACTGCGTCGGTCAAAACGCGGAGCAATCGTATGATCATTGTTTGGGGTAGCGTACCCACCACTACCGCCCATCGTGACCAGTTGTTGGCAGAGTGTCACACGCACGTAGCGCGGTCTCGCGAGGAGCCAGGCTGTATTGAACATGGCGCGTACATCGATAGCGAAGACCCCAATCGGATCGTCTTCTTCGAGCGCTGGACCGATGCCGCTGCGTTGAAAGCCCACTTCGCCGTACCGGGCTCGCAACAGTTTGTGCAAACGCTGCGCGAACTGGCAGCCGCGGAGCCTGAGATGCACATTTACACCGCCAGTGAGGGTATGGAATAGATGACCACGGCCGACGCCGGCGCGGTTGCGCGCAACCCGTACCTGCAAAACGCGCGGCTACTGCTCGCAACCGCCGCCGCCTACAGTATGTCGACCCTGTTCAGCGCGATGAAGCCTGTACTACTGACACGCTTCGTTGAGCAGCATGGCTGGTCAGATGCATTGGCGGGACTTGCAGTCGCCATGCCATTTGTCGGTATTGCCGCGGCGGCACTCGTTGTCACGCCATTGGTTAAACGCTTCACGTTGCGCGCTTTGGCATTGATGCTGGGTGGCGCGCTGGTGGTCGCAGAACTGATCAGCATGGAAGTCCACGCACAACCGAGTCTGTTGCTCGGGCTACAACTGCTAGCCGGCATCAGCGTCGGTGTATTGATGGGTGCGAGCTCTCGCCTTGTCGCGACCACCGAGACACCCGGCCCCCTGTTCGGCGCTGCCGACATGGTCGGCGTGCTGCTGATGTCGACAATGATCGCCGCAGTTGGTGCGGCGGTGGGACAGTTTGGGCTGTCGGGTGGCTACGCGGTAGCGATGGCCATCGCTGTTCTGTTCACGCTATTGATGCTGCCGCATCAGGAAGTGGGTCGCGCCAATGACGCAACCGCCAATCAGGAACCGTTGTCGATCACACGAGAGGCATTGGCCGTCGTCGCGATGGCGGTCGTGTTCGTCACCAGCTCCGGGTTTGGCTTTACCTACATGTTTACCGTCGCGCAGGGACTCGGCATGAGTTACGCCGAGGCTGGCCGCGGTATCGGCGTGCTATTGCTCATCTCGGCGGGCGCTTGTCTTGCCGGTGGTTGGGTCAGCGCGCGTGTTGGCCCGCGTCGACCATTGGCCATCGCGTTTGTCGTCTGTGCACTCGGTTGGTACGGCGCGATCCATGCGACGAGCACCACGATGTTTTACGCCTGTCTTGTACCGGCCGTGTTCGCGCTTCAATTTAACTTCCCAATCCTGTTGGATCTGGCCGGTTCTCTCGACAAGGCCGGCCGCTGGGGCGCGATCGCCGCACCACTGCAAACCAGCGGCTTCGCCTGGGCCGCGATTCTGGCCGGGCTGATCGTCGGCCGATACGGGGTCACGGCCATTCCGCTCGCTACTGCCGCCGGCATGGCTATCTGCCTGTTTTTATTGGTATTGAGTCGCCCAACGAGCCGTTCCTAGGTACAAGCCTACGATAATCAACATAAGCGCCGGAAATACTGCCCGACCCGCCAGCACTGATATAATGGGGAACTCTGGACAGGCTGGCGTCTTGCTGGCCCGGCAGCCGATGGCTTAATGCGGAAGCTGTCGCTCACCACAATTCGTCGGGGCGATTATGAGTTTATATACAGACTATCTTGCGGATATTGAGAAGCGCAAAGAACAAGGCTTGCACGCCAAACCCATCGAAGATGCGGCATTGGTCGCCGAACTGATCGAGCAAATCAAAGATACCGCTAACGCGCAGCGCGCGGATTCGCTGAAATTCTTTGTCTACAACACACTGCCGGGCACCACCAGCGCCGCCGGCGTCAAGGCACAGTTCTTAAAAGACATCATTCTGGGCGATGCGACGGTTGAGGAAATCTCGCGAGAGTTTGCCTTCGAGTTGTTATCACACATGAAAGGTGGGCCGTCTGTTGAGGTACTGCTGGATCTGGCGCTCGGCGACGACACCGTCATCGCCCAGCAAGCCGCGAGCGTCTTGCAGACGCAGGTCTTCTTGTACGAGGCCGATACCGACCGACTCGAAGCCGCACACAAGGCGGGCAACGCCATTGCGACCGATATCCTGAAAAGCTATGCACAGGCTGAGTTCTTCACCAAGCTGCCGGATGTCGATGAGTCCGTGCAGGTCGTGACCTATGTCGCCGCGACCGGTGACGTGTCTACCGATCTGCTTTCACCCGGTAACCAAGCGCATTCGCGTTCTGACCGTGAGCTGCATGGCAAATGCCTGATCAGCCCGGCAGCGCAGGCCGAAATTCAGGCACTGCAGGAACAACACCCGGACAAACAAGTCATGCTGGTCGCGGACAAGGGCACGATGGGCGTTGGCTCATCACGTATGTCCGGCGTCAACAACGTCGCACTCTGGACGGGCAAGCAAGCAAGCCCCTATGTGCCGTTCATCAACATTGCACCGATTGTGGGCGGCACCAACGGTATCTCGCCGATCTTCCTCACAACCGTCGGTGTGACCGGCGGTATCGGCCTCGACCTGAAAAACTGGGTCAAGAAAACCGATGCCAATGGCGACACTGTGCTGGACGAAGATGGCGAGCCGGTACTGGAGCAACTCTATTCCATCGATACCGGTACGGTGCTGACCATCAATCTCAAAGACAAGACGCTGTATGACGAAAGCGGCAGCAACGCGCTCTGCGACATCTCATCAGCCCTGACGCCGCAGAAGCTTGAGTTTATCCGCGCAGGCGGTTCCTACGCTGTCGTGTTCGGTAAGAAGCTGCAAACCATCGCTGCGGGTGTGTTGGGTATCGACGTCCCTGCGGTGTACGCGCCGTCGAAAGAGATCTCACACGAAGGCCAGGGACTGACCGCGGTCGAGAAAATCTTCAACCGCAACGCCGTTGGCACAACACCTGGCAAGCGCTTGCATGCGGGCTCGGACGTACGCGTCAAAGTGAACATCGTCGGCTCGCAAGACACGACGGGACTGATGACGTCGCAGGAGCTCGAGATGATGGCCGCGACTGTCATCTCACCGACCGTGGATGGCGCTTACCAGTCCGGCTGTCATACTGCATCGGTCTGGGATCTGAAAGCGCAGAAGAACATTCCGAAGCTGATGGGATTCATGAATAAATTTGGTCTGATCACCGCGCGCGATCCGGACGACAAATATCATCCGATGACCGACGTCATCCACAAGGTGTTGAACGACATCACCATTGACGACCGCGCGGTCATCATTGGTGGCGATTCGCACACGCGGATGTCGAAAGGCGTGGCGTTTGGTGCCGACAGCGGTACCGTCGCGTTAGCACTTGCGACAGGCGAAGCGACGATGCCGATCCCTGAGTCGGTCAAGGTCACCTTCAAGGGCACATTGAAAGACCACATGGATTTCCGTGATGTTGTGCATGCGACGCAAGCGCAGATGCTGAAGGAATTCGGCGACAACATCTTCCAGGGGCGCATCATCGAAGTGCACATCGGCACGCTGCTCGCCGACCAGGCGTTCACGTTCACCGACTGGACGGCCGAGATGAAAGCCAAGGCATCGATCTGTATCTCCGAAGATGAAACCTTGATCGAGTCATTGGAGATTGCGAAAAGCCGTATCCAGATCATGATCGACAAGGGCATGGATAACGATAAGCAAGTGCTGCAAGGCCTGATCGACATGGCCGAGAAACGTATCGCCGGTATTCGCTATGGCGAAACACCGGCACTGAAGCCGGATGCCGACGCGAAGTACCTGGCGGAGTTCGTGGTCGACCTCGATCAGATCGTCGAGCCGATGATCGCCGATCCGGATGTCAACAATGACGACGAGTCCAAGCGCTACACGCACGATACCATTCGTCCGATCTCGTACTACGAGGGCACCAAGAAGGTCGACCTCGGTTTCGTCGGTTCGTGCATGGTGCACAAGGGTGACATGAAGATCATCTCGCAGATGCTTAAGAACTTGGAAGCACAGGACGGCAAGATTGAGTTCAAGGCGCCGCTGGTCGTCGCACCGCCCACCTACAACATCGTGGACGAGCTCAAGGAAGAAGGCGACTGGGAAGTGTTGCAGAAGTACGCCGGTTTCGAGTTCGACGACGCGGCACCAAAAAACTCGGCGCGTACCAAGTACGACAACATGATGTATCTCGAACGCCCCGGTTGTAACCTGTGCATGGGTAACCAGGAGAAAGCGGAGAAAGGCGATACCGTCATGGCGACGTCGACGCGCTTGTTCCAGGGCCGTGTTGTCG
>JBCAZB010000110.1:0-7762 GCA_038533315.1 Pseudomonadota bacterium
GGCGACACCGATCAAGCACTTGCGTTCATGCAAGAAGCAAATGTGATCGCCATCGAGCAGTCCGCGTCAGTGGATGTGCGTGGACCGGTGCTCGGATACATCGCACAGCTGTATTTCAATGCGGAGCGGATGCAAGAAGCCGTCGACACGCTCGACGAAACACGCGAACTGCTCATCGCCAACGGACGCGGTCAGTCACTGGGATATTTGAGGGTCTCTGCAAACAAAGCGGTGACACTGGTATCTGTGGGGCGCCTGCCAGAGGCACTCGCCACGTGGGAAGACCTCATACAACGCATCCGAGCCACCGATTATGAGCAGCGCGGTTCAGCAGGTTTTCTTGGTCAGTATGCACAAACGCTGGCACGAGCAGGACGGGTCGACGAGTCCCTGCCGTTATATGAAGAAGCGATGAGAGTAGCGGAAGCTTCGGGAGACCGACCCAGTGCCGCCATCGCCGATCTGGGCCTCGCGCGCAGTGCACTAAGTCTTGGCGAACACGACACCGCTCTGATGCATCTCGATCGAATCCGTACTTATGCAGCAGACGACCAGAATGCCGCGCTCAGCGTCACGCGCGGCGCGGAGGTGCTCCGGGTGAAAGTGTATCGTGACGCCGGTCAACTCGACCGCGCGGTCGATGCGCTGCAAGTGTTGCTCAATGAGCTCGACTACCCGCGGGCGGCGTACGGCACGCAGCTGATATCGACCATCATCGAGGGCGCGCAACTGTACCAAACTCGCGGTGAATGGGGGGTTGCTGAGACGTTTGCTGATGAAGCAATTACTCGAATCACCGCACGCGCGATTGGCGATCCAGCCGATAGCGTCGATGTTGCGCGTGCTTATGCCCATCGAGCGGAGATTCGTGAAGCACGCGGCGATATGGCCGGAGCCGCCAGTGATTCATCGCAAGCATTGCCTGCACTTCGAAAAATTCTCGGCGATGATCACGAAGAAACCACCGCAGCTCATGCGCTCAGTTTGCGCGTCAACGCATACGAATAGCCCTGCAAAGCTCCTGACGGGCAGAGGCACGGTCGACGCGAAAACTCCTCCGACAGCAGCGAAGAGATTGAATGCAAGATAATCGTCAACTATTCTGGAATTATGGATATTCAACAGGCCGTGCGTGTGTTCGACACGCTGTCACAAGAGACCCGTCTCCGTGCATTTCGTTTGTTGGTTAAAGCGGGGCCCGGCGGTCTGCCAGCTGGCAAGATCAGCGAAGCGCTCGGCACGCCGCATAACACCATGTCGTTTCACCTGAATCACTTGTCGAATTCGGGTGTTGTCTCATCCCGGCGCGAGGGTCGCTCAATTATTTACAGCGCCAATTTCGCATTGACTCAAGCGCTGTTGACGTTCGTTGCCAAAGACTGCTGTAGCGAAGCATTCACCGAAGTGCGGGAAGACGCGGCAACCGGCGATGCGGTGATTGAGATGAAAGCCTGCTGCGCCTGACTGTCATCAAATCGTCATCAACGATCGCGAGGATTGAGCGTTTGGTGACGTAACCGCTACGCGCCCCACTCTTTTCGAGACTCATTTATGAAACAGGTACTGGTCTTGTGCACCGGCAACTCTTGTCGCTCGGTAATGGCCGAAGCGCTGATCAATGCGCTGGGCAACAGTCGGTTCAGGGCGTTCAGCGCCGGCAGCACGCCAACGGGCTTCGTGCATCCGAAGTCGATTGAAACACTACAGCGTCATGGCATCGATCCCGGTGAGCCGCGCAGCCAGTCCTGGGATGATTTCACCGACATACCGTTCGACTACGTCATCACCGTTTGTGATAACGCCGCCAGCGAGACCTGTCCGGCCTTTGTCGGTGACTTTGAGCGCCTGCACTGGAGCACACCGGACCCCGCCAAAGTCACCGGCAGCAACGAAGAGATCGACGCTGCTTTCGATGGCGCGTTTGCACAATTGAAGTCGCGAATCGAGTCCGTCTTGCTATGAGCGACAGCGCAGCGATAGGCACTTTCGAGCGGTATTTGTCGGTATGGGTCGGCTTGTGTATCGCAACTGGCGTGGCACTCGGGCTTGTCGCTCCGGCGCTGTTCGAATGGGTCGGCGGTGCCGAGATCGCAAGCGTCAATCTAGTTGTCGCGGTCTTCATTTGGGTCATGATCTATCCAATGATGATTGGCGTGGATTTCTCCTCGCTCCGGGAAGTTGGACGCCGGCCGAAGGGCTTGTGCATTACCCTGATCATCAATTGGCTCGTTAAACCCTTCACGATGGCCGCGCTTGGCATACTATTCTTCGAGTACCTGTTCGTCGATCTGGTTGATCCCGCTAGCGCCAAGCAGTACATCGCCGGCATGATCCTGCTCGGTGTTGCACCTTGTACTGCGATGGTATTCGTCTGGAGCCAACTCGTTAAAGGCGATGCCAATTACACGCTGGTCCAGGTGTCGATCAATGACCTGATCATGGTATTCGCCTTCGCGCCCATCGCCGCTGTTTTGCTCGGCGTGACCGATATCGTCGTGCCTTGGATGACGCTCATGTTGTCGGTCGTGTTGTACGTCATCATCCCGCTAGTCGCGGGCTTCCTGACCCGTCGCGCGTTAGATGGCGATGAGAATCCGGCACGACTCGAGCACTTCACATCGCGTATCAAGCCATTCTCGGTGATGGGATTGCTGGCGACGGTCGTCCTGTTGTTCGGCCTGCAAGCGCAGACCATCGTCGAGAAGCCTCTGGTGATTGCTTTGATCGCCGTGCCGCTGGTCATTCAGAGCTACGGCATCTTTGCGCTCGCTTATCTCTGGGCTTACTTTTGGCGCGTCCCGTTCAGCACGGCTGCACCTGCCGCACTCATCGGCACGTCCAATTTCTTTGAACTGGCCGTCGCTGTTGCGATCAGTTTGTTTGGTCTCAATTCCGGAGCCGCGCTAGCCACGGTGGTCGGCGTTTTGGTTGAGGTACCGGTGATGTTGTCACTGGTCGCTATCGCCAATGCGACCCGACACCGTTTCGTGCATACCAAGGCAGAAGCACTCGCCAGCTAACCAAAAAAAAGCCCCGCCAAGAGGCAGGGCTTTCGAAACCGCTAACAAACCAGCATCACGTCTCGTTCGCCTTCGACTCCTGCACTTCTGTTTCCCAGTTCTTGGTGAACCAGGCCAGGATGAACAGCACGATGCCAATACCGACGCTGAACTTGACGATCTGCATAAACAGGTCGGGCATTTGTGAGACATTTTCGGGATCGAAGTTACCCGCAAAAATGCCGGCGATGATATTGCCGATGGAATAGGTCAACACGAAAACGCCCATCATTTGGCCCGCGAAGCGTTTTGGCGACAGCTTGCTGACCGCGCTCAGCGCGACTGGGCTCAGCACCAGTTCACCGACGGTATGTACGAAGTACGTCATGACCAGCCAGTAAGGTGCCGCCTTCAGCCCTTCTGCCGCGATCTGTGCCGCGAAGTACATGATGATGAACCCGCTCGCCATGATCATCATGCCGACGGCACACTTGATGCCATACGCCGGCGTAATCATCCGCTTGCCGAGCCAGATCCAGAATGCCGCAAAAAACGGCGAGAGCGTGATAATGAAAAACGGATTCGCGTTCTGCAGCCAAGTGGTCGGAATTTCAAAAGAGCCGATCACGCGATCGGTGTAATCGCGTCCGAACAAATTCAGCGAAGATCCGGCTTGCTCGAAGCCCGACCAGAACACCGCAGATGCGATACAGACTAACAGCAGCGCCATCATGCCTTTCTTTTCTACGCCCGTCAGATCGCCGAAAAAGAAGATGAATCCGAAATAGATGAAGAAGAACGCTGTAAACACGATGGCGACATAGCCTGCGAAGCGTTGTGGATCCAAAGTCAACGTGCCACTCATGATCAAGCCGGTAATCACGACCAGCCCGACGAGAAACGCAATGATGATGCCCCAGCTACGCTTTGCACCAGACTCGGTCAACGGTGCAGTCGGCTGGGCACCATGACCTTGCAGGTTACCGAGTGTGCGCTGGTATTGGATCAGACCAAACGCCATACCGACGGCGGCCGCACCGAAACCCCAGTGCCAGCCGACCTTCTCCGCCAGCAGGCCACACACAGTGTAGCCGATGAGCGAGCCGATATTGATACCCATGTAATACAAGGCATAGCCACTGTCGCGGCGCACATCGGTTGCCGGGTATAGCTGCCCGACCAGTGCACTGATATTCGGTTTCAGCAGACCGGTGCCAAGCACGACCAGGATCAAACCAATGAAAAACGTATCGTTGTTCGGTATCGCGAGCACGATATGGCCGCACATGATAATAATGCCGCCATACCAAACAGCACGTTGACCACCGATCAGGCGATCCGCGATCCACCCGCCAGGCAGTCCCATAAAGTAGACAAAGGCGGTGTAGAGCGCATAGATCGCGGTCGCCGTCGCTACCGACATTTCCAAACCACCAGACTGCAGTGCGGTGGTCATGAACAAAACGAGCAACCCCCGCAGCCCGTAATAGCTCATGCGCTCCCACATTTCGGTGAAGAACAGCGTTTTAAGACCTGTGGGGTGCCCGAAAAACCCCGTATTGGCCGCGTCGGCGTGCGCCGACTGCGCTGCGTCAGTAGGTTGACTCATTGGTATTCCAGTTGTTGTTGTGACCTAGCAGCGTCGAAAATACCACAAATCCGCTGAACGGCCGCGAAATACACCGAAGAATCTATGAATTGGCAGGCGATCGACTGGGAAACCGTTGCCCGGTGGGCACCAAGCGGCTGGCGCTTAGGTGGTGACGGCGTGTTTTGACGCCCAATTCCGCATCACAGCAACGGCTGCGAGCGCTGTGATCACCAACGCGCCCTGCAAAATCCGGAATAGCTTGTTGCCATCGTATGGCCCGGGACTAAACCAATAGAACACGACCGGCACCAATGCGACCACGCCGAGTAGGACAACTGGCGGCAGCATGCGAAGCGCCGAGCGCAGTCGCTGATGCTCGCTGGCACAGGTCAGTGCGGCAACGAATGCAAATGGCAGGACATAGAGAACGGCGTAACACGTTTGGCAAGTCGCTGTCGCCGACAGCGGGGACCAGGCAAGCAGGGTTTTGGCCATGGGCCAAGACCAGGCCTGCGCCACGTTCAGCTCCCATAGCCAGAATAGTGCGAGGCTCAGTGAAGCTGTCAGCCCGATTTGCGCACAGCGCCAGCGACCCGCTTCAGTACACTGCAGCCAAGTGAGCCAAAAGACAGAACGCAGCGTTTGCCACCAGAATTTGCCGCGGCTGAGTTGGTGTGCCGCAAACTGCTCGTGCAAATCACCGAGCACAGCGTCGCGCAGCATTGGTCCCGCAGCCAGCCCCGTCAGGTACATCGCAAGCCTTGGCGGTTGACGGTGATTTAACTCACCCATCGCACTGCACCGACCGGTGTACCCACGAGCAAATTTCGAAGCGCATTCAGTGAGCGCTGCATCTGCCGCTGCCCTTCTGCCGTAATCTTGAAATAGCGCTTGGCACGGCCGCCTCGAACAGGCGTCGCCTCGCCTTGTCGCACCGTCACCAGACCTTTTTGCTCCAGACGCTTTAACGTCGCATACAACGCGCCGATCGACACACTACGATCGGCGTGTTCATCAATAGCGTCAATGATACGACTGCCATAAGCATCGTCATCAAGTCGCAGCAGCGCGGCCAGCACAATCATCTCGAACTCGCCCAGAAATTTCTGCTTGCCCATCGGCCTGACATTCCTATATATTTTATTTTGTAGAATATATGAGCAGAGACCGTAGCCGTCAACCGGCAACCTCAGGGGACCATCATGAACCAAATCCGCCGGCTTTGTCTGTTATTCGCACTACTTATCGGTACGGCGAATGCTGCGACGGGTCGAGTTGAAGCACAGCAACTCACCTCCGACCATATTGCGGGCAACGTGCTCGGTGTTTCCGCAACCCGCCAGGTACGGGTCTTTCTGCCGCCGGGTTACGACACATCGGAGCGCACCTACCCTGTCGTTTATTTTCTGCACACCTTTTTCGAAAATCACGACACATTCTTCACGCAACAACAGGGACACTTGCCCTTTGAACGCGCTTTCGCCGCCGGTCGACTCGATGAGCTGATTATCGTCACGGCCAATTTTGATACGCCGACTGGCGGATCACTGTATACGAATTCGCCCGTCACCGGCCGCTGGCGCGACTTTCTGGTCGAGGAATTGGTGTCGTTTGTAGACGAGCGCTACCGCACACGCGACGACAGAGCGTCACGAGCGCTCGTCGGCTACCAAGCGGGAGGCTACGGTGCGATCCGGGTCGCCTCGCGACACCCGGATGTATTCGGCGTGGTCTATGCGTTGCACCCGGTAGCGACCGGCTTTGGACATACATTGATGCAGTCGCGCCCCAATTGGGCAACGCTCGAGAATGCCAGCGGTGTTGCGGATCTGGAGGGCGACTTTCTGTCGTTGATTTTCACGGCGATCTATCAGGCCAACCTGCCGAACGCCAACAAACCGCCACTGTACTTTGATCCGCCAGCGACACGTATCGACGGTCAACTCGTGATTGACCCTGCGCTCACCGATCGCCTACAGGACAGCTTCTTTCTCGAGCGGCAAGTCGGGCAGTTCGCCGACAATCTGAAAACACTGATCGCGTTTAAGTTTGATTGGGGGCGACACGACGGCAACCAGGATCATGTTTACTCGAATCAGTTCTACACGCGTAAACTGAACGAATACGGCATTCCGCATGAAGCCGAGGAGTACAACGGTGGCTGGGGTGACAAGACGTTCGACACGGGCGGGCGCATCGAGACCGACGTCATTCCATTTCTTGCCATGCATCTGACGTTTGGAGAAAGCGAATGATACGGACACTGGTTCTAGCCTGCTTGTGGGTGGTCGCACTGCACAGCGAAGCCGGCGAGATCACGAGCCACACCTTTCCGGTCGACCGCCTCGAAAGCGACTACCGCTATCAGGTGTATCTCCCGGATGGCTACGATGCCGACAGCGAACGTACCTACCCGGTGGTGTATTTGCTGCACGGCTCATTTTCGGACGCGGGGTTTTGGTCTATCAATCTGGACGTTGGCAAAGCCTTCGACCGCATGATCGAAGCCGGGCAACTGCCGCCATTGATCGCGGTCATGCCGGAAGCGAACAGCTGGTGGATTGACGGGCGCAATGAACCGGCCGAAACCGCCTTTTTCAAAGACCTTTTGCCGCATATCGAACAACGCTTCCACGCGCGTCAGGACCGAGCAGGT
This sequence comes from Pseudomonadota bacterium, assembly GCA_038533315.1. Taxonomy (GTDB): domain Bacteria; phylum Pseudomonadota; class Gammaproteobacteria; order Steroidobacterales; family Woeseiaceae; genus CALBPI01. Next base: position 7,247 of record JBCAZB010000110.1, read on the forward strand.
CGACTCGTGGCCGGCGTCTCGGCCGGAGGTTATGCGACGGTTAATTTCTCATTAAAGTACCCGACGCTATTTGCTGCAGGCGCCGCCCTGTCACCCGCATCGTACGAAGACCTGCCGCCGGAAGGCTCCACGGCCTACCTGCACCCGGCCTACGTGGACGACGACGAGAATTTCGATGCGGCACTATGGCGCGCACAAAATTATCCCGCGTTTTTACCCGCCTACCTCGAGCAGGACACCATCGTACCGCTGTACATCAACTCGGGCGATCATGATGCACTCGACATCGCCTATCACGCCGCTGTGTTGTACCAGAAGCTGCGACAGCATCAGCCTGATGCTGTCGAATTCCGCGTCGTAGACGGCGACCATGAGCTCTCTGTCTGGCAACGCACGTTCGATGAGGCGATGCAGTACATCTTTGGTTTCGTTGGCAGCAACTAACGTGATCGGCAAACCATCATTTTTGTCGTTGACCCCACTCGTCTGTGTGTTCGCACTGTTAGCTATTCAACC
>JBCAZB010000111.1:0-7701 GCA_038533315.1 Pseudomonadota bacterium
ACCGCAGCACGGCCGTGACATCATCGAGCGACAATAACGGCTCCAAAAACGTGATCTGGAAGTTTCGCGATAGCGTTGGCAACGCGCCAATCCGCAAGATTTGTCGGGTGCCGACAGTTTCGCCTTTCAACACATTGACCATTTCGTCGCTCACGGCGAACAGCGTGTCCGCATACTCGAGCGCCACACTGCCGGCCTCTGTCAGCACCAGATTCCTCCCTTGTCTGGCGAACAGCGGTTGCCCGATCCACTCTTCGAGCTGACGAATCTGAACCGACAGCGCCGACTGCGATACATGCATCTTTTCAGCCGCACGCGTCAGATTGCCGATCTTCGCGACCGCCCAAAAGTAACGTAAATGCTTGAAATTCAGCGCCATTTCTTTCCGTTCTGATTATTCGAACAAAGCAATAAAATTATTGTATTTTATTTAACTATAACTGTCAGCTAATGTCTCGGCCATGTCGATAGGTCTTTCGGAGCGCGTGCAGTGATCCCGCCACAATTGATCAGTTTCAGCCCACTGGGCGTTACCATCCTGTTTCTCATCGCGGCGATTTGGTGTCGTTTCGTCAACGCGGAGCGCGCCGGCACTGTTTCCGCCAGCATCACTACGATCGCTTCGCTCACGACAATCATTGCAATCGTCCTGTATTCGATGGCAGGCGTCGTAACAACGCCGGCAATTGGCGGCGGCTTCCTGACTTTCAGCAGCCAACTCGACCCACTCAACCTGATCGCATTGAGCGTTGTCGTCTTTGTTGGCTTTGTCGTGGTGCGATTCAGTCGCCACTATCTGGATGGGAATCCACGCCAAGCAACATTTTTCGCCCAGCTAAACCTGACGCTCGCCGCGGTGAGTTTTCTCGTCACCTCCGGTTCTTTGGCACAGGTCGTCGCGGGCTGGATCGTGACAAGCTTCGCCCTGCATCGGTTGCTGCTGTTTTATCCGGATCGTCCGCTTGCGGTGGTCGCAGCTCGTAAAAAATTCTGGATCGCCCGACTCGGCGATGTGTGTCTCGCCGGTGGCGTATTGATGATCTGGCAAGCGACCAGTGCGACCAGTATCAGTGAAATCAACGCGCTGGCACGTGCCGGTGCGATCGAATCACTACCTGTTGCGACACTGCTCATCGCGATCGCCGCGCTACTCAAGTGCGCACAATTCCCAACGCACGGTTGGCTGACCGAAGTCATGGAAACCCCGACCCCGGTCTCCGCTTTGCTGCATGCCGGCATCGTCAATGGTGGCGGCTATCTCATCATCCGCTTCGCCGATGTTGTCGTACTCAGCACTGGCACGCTGATGTTGCTGGTTGTCGTTGGCGGTGTTTCTGCCCTGTTCGCCTCGCTCTGCATGCTGACGCAAACGAGTATCAAACGCACACTCGCGTATTCGACGATCGCGCAAATGGGCTTCATGATGCTGCAGTGCGGACTCGGCGCCTTTGCTTCCGCCGCGCTCCATCTGGTGGCGCACTCCGTATACAAAGCGCACAGCTTTCTCGCGTCCGGTGATACCGTCGAGCATGTGCGGCTACGACGTATGGCCGATAGCGTCGCCAAGCCAGTCAGTGCCACGACCATCGCGCTAGCGACCCTCTTGGCACTCGCAATCTATGCATCGCTTGCCGCCACATTCAACTTGCTTGTGGACTTTCCAGAAGGTGTCATCGCGCTGGGCGCAACATTTGTACTCGGCCTTGCCGCTTTCCTGTCGCGTGGACTGCAGGGCCGGGACGTCGTGCTGCGCACAAGCCTTAACGCCATTTTGTCCACAACTGTGTATTTCGGTCTGCAAGCGCTAATGATCCAGCTGTTCACGGGCCAACTACCAGCGGCCGTCTCACTGTCCGGTGCGACGTTGGTTATCACCGCACTGTTATTGATCGGCTTCGCTATCGTCAGCTGGCTGCAATTCATCGCACCGAGAACCCAGAGCCGCTGGTTCAAACGCCTGTATGTCGCCTTGCGCAACGGGCTTTACATCAACGATTTTTCGAATCGGTTCGCAGGAGTCTATCGCCGTGTCTCAGAGTAAAACCGAACAGGCCACCGCCGATGTCATCCCAATGGCGACAGGCCGTACGCCGCTTTCCACCACTCAAGTCAACCATGCCTTAAGAGACGCCGCACTGATGGTGCCGCCACTCTGGCCGCTTGAGAACTTCGTCGCAACCAACCCCTATATTGGATTCACCGACAAGGCATTCGGCGAGGCAGGTGGGAGACTGAAACAAGCTGGCATCGGCGATGTTCTTATGCCTGCCGACTACTACCTCGAGCGTATCACCTCAGGCGATATTGGCTCTGAGGATCTGCTGGCAGCACGACAAACGGTCGGTGGCAAAGGGCCAATCTGGGATCTCGATGATCTGCGTCGGCGGCTGAAGACCACAAAGCGCGTAACCGAACCGACCTGGCAGAGCTACGCGGATATCGTCGCTCAGCAAGAACAAACGGATTATCCGACCGCCATCGTCGATCAGATTGGCGAGTGGGCTTCCGCCTACTTTGATCATGGGCAAGCCATCTGGCCATCACCGTTTCGTGCACTAGAGCCCTATTCTGCATGGCGCGAAGAAATGCTGCTGAGTGCCTCGCCATCGGTACTTGGCCTCAGCATCACGCGAGAGGAAACGGCCGCACTACCGCTGGAAGCCGACGCGATCATCGCAAGAACCGCCGCGCATTTGGAACTTGACGAGACGACGCTGCCACACTATTTGAGCCGATTGGCGAGCAGCATTCCTGGTTGGGCCGGCCATGCCCGTTATCGCGAATGGCATGAAGCGCAAGCCGGCGGCTTGCCCGTGCAGACTATGCAGTTACTCGCAATACGAGCTGCTTGGGACCTGTTGCTGTTTGAGCGTTTTCACACACCAGCGCTAGAGGCCTGCTGGCAATCAAATCTCAATGCGATGACCAGCAAGACGGCCAGTGCTGTACAAAGCGCACGCCGCTATCGGCTGATTGCTCATACCGCACTGGAAAATGCACGTCGTCGCCAGCTGTTTGCAGAAGCATTCCCTGCAGGTCAAAAAGACACGCAACCAGCGGTCACGACCCCTTCCATGCAGGCAGTGTTTTGTATCGATGTACGCTCGGAGCGGCTGCGTCGCACGCTCGAAATGATGGACAGTGATATCGAAACGTTTGGCTTCGCCGGATTTTTCGGCATGCCGATCGAAGTACTGACGATCGACGGCACCGACAACGACGCGCAGTGCCCCGTGTTGCTGCAACCGCAGATCAAGGTCCGACAAGCATCCGATTCGGCCGACGCAACGGAATCGCTGCTGGCGCGGGTCCGCCGCAATCGGCAGGTCGACGCAGCGTGGCGGACTTTTCACGGCGCCGCCATCAGCTCTTTCGCCTATGTCGAGGCACTCGGACTGCGCTACGCCTGGCGGATGCTCGCTGAGAGCCTGAAGAGCGTGTTTGGACGAAACCAACAACGCGATGTGCCCGGTAAGGTAGTACTTGAGGGTGACAACATTGAGCAACTTGCACGCTATCGCGATGGTAGCGCAGACATGGCTGAATCGATCCTGCGCGGCATGTCCCTGACTCGAGATTTTGCGCCGATTGTCGCGTTGATCGGACACGGCTCGAGCGCGAGCAACAACCCTTACGCTTCGCGCTATCACTGCGGTGCCTGCGGCGGCCACACAGGCGACAGTAATGCACGCATGGCGGTGGCGCTCCTCAATGACATGGATGTGCGTAAACAGCTGCGCGGCCGCGGCATCGATATTCCCGGGAGCACACAGTTTGTTGCAGGCCTACACGATACGTCGACGGACGAGGTCAGCCTGTTAGATGTGGAGTCTCTCAAGACACCACACGCACCCGAACTACATTCCCTGCAAACGTTGTTCGCGCGTGCGGCGGCGGTTGTGCGCCGACAACGGGCGGCCGACCATGGCGTGACGGATGAAGACGACGATACGTTGCTACAACGCAGTCGCAATTGGGCCGAAGTACGGCCCGAATGGGGCCTTGTCGGTTGTCACGGATTTATTGCCGCGCCTCGCGAAACGACAAGGCATGCCAACTTGCACGGACGTTGCTTCCTGCACAATTACAACTGGCAAGATGACACCGGCTTCGAAGTGCTGGAGTTGATCATGACCGCACCCCTCGTTGTTGCCAGCTGGATCAGTCTTCAATATTACGCGTCAACCGTTGACAACGGCCGCCTCGGCAGTGGCGACAAAACGCTGCATAATGTTGTTGGCGGCATCGGCGTACTCGAGGGCACCAAAGGCGATCTGCGTGTCGGACTTCCGTGGCAATCTGTCCACGACGGCAACGCGTTTCTGCATGAGCCCCTAAGACTCAACGCGGTGATTGCCGCGCCGCAGGAAGCGATTACCGGCATTCTGATGAAGCATGAGGCGGTCCGCGACCTATTCGACAACCAGTGGCTGCACCTGTACGCTCTCGACGATGCAGGGCAACTTTCGAAATATGCAGGCGATCTCATGTGGTCAGCATCCGATGTGCCGGTCAGCGAGAATGTGCAGCGCGAAGCGAGCTAGCAAACTACGGGGGCGACGTTAATGCCCAGTCGGCGCATCGTCGCCAAGGAGCTCGGCAGCTTACTCAAAGTGCTGGCTCATCCGGACAGGATTCTCCTGATCAATGCGATCGCGAATGGAGAATCCTACTCGGTCAATCAGTTGGCTGATGAAGTTGAGTTGTCGGTTACTCGCGTGTCGCAACATTTGTCGCTGCTACGGGCCTTTCGTATCGTCAGAGAGCGACGCGAGGGACGACGTAAGATTTACCAGCTCGCCCTGCCTGAGATTTCCGACTGGCTGATCGAAGGCATCGACTTTGTTGCCAACCGTATTGGTGAAGTCGACAGCGATATAGCCGCCGAGGCGAAGAAATTGTGGGACGATCAGAAAAAGCTCACCGTGGTACCCAGCCAATCTGATACGGCCTGATCAACGTAGTCTGGATACGCTCAGGCGACATGTATCCCCCCCCATTTAGACTCGGAACGCGTCGCTTTAGCCCATCTTAGAACACAACGCCTCCGCTGAAGCTAAGTGTGCCGCTCCCGGGTGCTTTTCTTTTTGTAGCGGTGGAAGGCCTTCGCGCGTCGCTCCCGGGCACTTTTCTTTTCTGTATCGGTGGAAGGCGTTCGCCCGCCGCTTAGGCCAAATCACCGCCACGTTGATCGACGGTCTTCGAGCCAGACGGGCTCATCTCTTTGTTACGCGACAAAATCGATAGCTACGGCTATCGATGCAGCCGCGCGCCTCGATCTGAGTGTGTCTGACTGGAATCTCGAACGACTTCTGGGCGGTGCTTTGACCTGCCATCCTGCCCTTCGCGACATTCGATCATCCCTGGCCACGCCGCTCCCGGGCATTCTTGCTTTCGGCGTTGGTGGAAGGCCTTCGCGCGTCGCTCCCGGGCATCCTGCCCTCCGCGACATTCGATCGTCCCTGATCGAAAAAAAACCCCGCTGGGGTCGCGGGGTGGAAGGTGAACGATCAAACTGTCGTTGCTCAGGGGATTCTTTGTGGGCGTTCAGACCAAGCGCAAGCGCGGGCGGGACTGCTGCTCAGGAGGGGGTAGACTCGCAGCAATACGGCGAGGGGGGGTTGCCGACCGCTCGCGCAGCGCCTGGCAGAACTCAACCATCGATAAAACTGTGGAATGTGGCTGCACGGAGAAAAGGCCATCCGTGGCCAGTCCATCTTCCAGACAACGCAACCAGGCGAGTTCCAGGAACCTGGCTGCATCGGACTCAGTACGTAAAGCAAGCAGAGTCGCCAATGCGGGTAGCAGTCCGCTCACGTGACTGCTAGTGACGACACCAGCCGCGCTGACTCGCAATGCACCGTCATGAATGAAGGTCGATGTCAGATTTTCAGTTCCGGCGAGGCTCGCCAAGACGTCCGCCACGGCCTGCTGCATACCAGTCACAGTGGCGACAACGGCGCGCGGTGCCTGTCCGGCGATCAGTCGCTGTGTGAACTCGGCCAGCGTCATCTGCTCGACTGTCAGCCCTCCCGGCAACGCTGGAGCCGCTGGTAAACGGGCCAGTGCGATCGGGTCTTTCGCGAGCATGATGATCTGGTCGCGACCAAACCGTCTCGCGAGGTAGGCGGCAGCGTCGAGCGTCGGTGCAGTTTCAATGTCGATACTGCTCGGACGCGCCACCACCAGTACGTCGAATGGGGCGACCGGGCTCTTACGAATGCCACGCAACGAGCGGACCGGGGTCACAATGAATGACGGTGCGGACAGACCCTGATCAATGATGAGATCCGGGTTTGTCGTCAGGGACTGAGAGCCAGAGAATTTGACACGCATTTGCGCATCGGCTGCCGCAAGGGCAGCGTTTACCGCACCCTCATCGTCGGGCGATGCCGGCAGAGAAACCGCAAGCGTAACAGGGTCTGCCGCCGCGGCTTTGTCCCCTGTGATAACTTGCAGATCTGGGTTTCCAGCTTGCATGTCTTCCCTTTGCACAGTGCAATGCTTAACGATTAGGCTGTAGTTTAAGTTCGGGCGACTTTTAATAAAAATTCAATTATTTAAATTTATTGTTAATTTTTTTAGAATGAATGTCAGGCGCGACGACTGGACAATCGGACGCCCTGGGGGGACGCCCAGATACACTGCGTAAGGAGCAGCGCATGCCAAGCAACACTCAACTGTCGGTCTCGGGCCTGATTTCGGGCATCGAAAAAATCATACTCGTGCTGATCGTCTTGCTGACGGTCGGCGCAGTCGGCATAGAGCTGGGTGTTGTCTGGAAAAATCGGACTATCGAAATCGCTGACATCCTGTTGTTATTTCTGTACACGGAAGTCATTTCGATGGTCGGTGTGTTCTATCGCAGTCACGCCATTCCTGTGGTCTATCCCATCTTTATCGCTATCACGGCGTTGTCTCGGCTCGTCGTGCTGCAAAGCAAAGACATGGCGCCGGAGACGATTTTGTTTGAAGCCTCCGCGATCCTGATTCTAGCGCTGGCCGCCATCGCACTGCGATTCACACTGAATGATGGGCTGGATGGCGCCGCAGAGAAAAACAAGGACTAACCCATTCAATCGTTTCTCAGGAGCCCGAACATGACTCGAAGACTGGCACTCGTCGGCCTTGCCGTACTATTGGCCGCGTGTATGACACCTCGCGGCACCCCGGATCAACAGCGCACCGCCATTCGCGACATGCGTGATGATGTCCTGCAGAAGTTGTATGCGGAAAAATCGAGTGCGCGTTCAGAGATCGCTAACGCCCCGGGCTACGGCGTGTTCAGCAACGCTAACGTTAACCTGATACTGGCCAGTTTCGCGGGCGGCTACGGCCTGATTCGTGACCAGACCAGCGGCAAGGAAACGTTCATGAAAATGGGCGAAGTCGGTATCGGTCTGGGTGCGGGCGTCAAGGATTATCGCGTCATTTTTGTGTTCCACGATAAGGACACTTTGAATGACTTTGTCGAGAAAGGCTGGTCGTTTGGCGGCCAGGCAGATGCTGCGGCCAAGGCGAGCGACCAAGGTGCAGCCGCGGGAGCTGAGGCAATCCTTGACGGTGTGACCGTTTATCAAATGACGGAAAGTGGTCTCGCCTTGCAGGCGACGGTCAAGGGCACCAAATATTGGAAGGACGACGAACTCAACTAGCGGCACCGCGAGCCGTAGCTCGCTATAACGCGGAGCCCCGGCTCGC
>JBCAZB010000112.1:0-7693 GCA_038533315.1 Pseudomonadota bacterium
CCGTCGTGCATCCCGATTAACGACCATGCTCAGGTAAAGCTCTCTGTCAATGGCAGAACCAGTCTCAACATAGACCTGATTGATCGGCAAACCGTCGGCGTCCGTTTGTGGCGTCACCAGACGCTGCCCGAGCATACCGGCCGTCGCTTCACGCACCTCATCGAGCGTTTTGGCGAGTTTGACGCCGCCCGCCTTACCACGACCGCCCGCGTGCACCTGGGCCTTGACCACCCACAGTTCACCACCCAGCTTCTCAGCGGCAGCGACCGCCGCCTCTGGGCTATCGGCAGGTATGCCCTGCGGCACATTAATGCCGTAATCCGCAAAAATTTTCTTCGATTGATACTCGTGCAGGTTCATTCTGGTCCCCGACTGAATGCAAAAGTGAAAGGAGGCTGGCCTGAACGCCAGCCCCGACAGCCCGGTATTGTGGAGCAAAGCAGCGAGCGGCGCAAAACAACGACCAGTTCACCGAGTTCTGCGCAACAACGACTACAATCGCGGCTATGAATCACAAGATCACTGCAAACTGGCAACCCGATCAGCTCGATCCGGAATCACTGGGGCTCGACCCGGAGTATGACTTTCGCTGGCGTGCGCTATCGGCGCTCGCGATGTTCCGGTTGCTGATCGCGGTCATCCTGATGGCCGTGTTCGTTTCGAGTAGCTCGCCACGCTTGTTCGGCGATCTCTATCCGCAGGTGTTTTTGATCTCGCTGATCGTGTGGTTTGGATTTGCCGTGGCCGGCGCCTTCGCCGTCGCCCGACGAGTACCCGCGCTGCATGCGCTAACCGAGTTCCTGCTGTTTTTCGATATTGCCGCCATTTGCACGCTGGCGATCGCCAGCGGTGGCACGACGTCCGGCATCTCGGGGCTACTGATTATCTTCGTTGGCGTTGGTGGCTTTATACTGACACCGCTGATGGCGCTGTTTTTCGCGTCGCTAGCCACCGTCGGCTTGCTCAGCGTGCAGGTTGCACTCAACCTTGCCGGAAAGGCCGCATTACTCGATTACCCAGCAGCAGGCCTGCTGTCGGCACTCATTTTCGCGGTTGTTTTGGCCATGCAGCCGCTCGCTAGACGACTCGCGCAGAGTGAGGCGCTCGCTAATCGACAGAAAGTCGATATCGCCAATCTGGCTGATCTCAATCGCTATGTGTTGCAGCATCTGCGCGAGGCGATTCTCGTGATCGACGGTGAGGACCGCATTCGCTTGCTGAACGATGCTGCGGCCGCCTATCTCGGCATTGAACGTGACGCGGTCAATACCAAACTTGACGAGCGCTCGCTCGCACTTGCCGAGCATGTGCAGTTCTGGCGCGAACAAGAGGGTGCCGCGCGACCAGGCGCAGAAACCACACTACCCGGGTTCGACGGCGGCATGTTGCAGGTCAATATTGCGCCCTTCGGGGAAAACGACCGGCGTAAGGCGTCGCTACTGCTGTTTATCGAGGACTCCTCTGTACTCGCTGAACGAGTACAGCAGAGCAAACTGGCCTCACTCGGACGACTGTCGGCAAGTATTGCCCATGAGATTCGCAACCCGGTCGGCGCGATGAGCCATGCTGCGCAGCTGCTGGCCGAGCAATCCAGCGATGAGAAAACCCGCAAGCTCAGCGATATTATCGAGCGCAACGGCTCACGTATCTCGCGCATCGTCGATGACATTATGCAAATGTCGCGGCGCGACACCGGTCGACCACAACGGCTGATACTCGCGCAATGGCTCGCTGACCTGACTCAGGAATACATCGAAACACAGCAGCTCGACCCAGCCGCCATCCTGTTGACAGGTGAAGAGGCGATCACGGAGATCATCTTTGATCCCGATCACCTGCGGCAGGTGATGACGAATCTGATGGACAACGCGCGGCGCCATGCGGGTATCAGCGCGAATCAGCCACTGCGCATCAATTGGGGGCGTGTCGCAGGCTCGCGCCGACCGTACCTGGAGGTTGCCGACACCGGACCCGGAATCGACCCGACCGTCGAACAACAGGTGTTCGAACCGTTCTTCTCTCAGCATGACGACGGCACCGGACTTGGCTTGTATCTGTGTCAGGAGCTCTGCGAGCTGAATCGTGCCAGCCTTTCCTATAAACCGAATCCGAATGGGGGTGCGGTTCTGCACATCGTCTTCGCCGATCCGAGCCGCTGGAGCGGTGTCGGCTAGCAACCTAATGAAAAACTTGAAATAATAGTAGGTTATGAGTCAAGCGAACGCCGCGAAACAGTACATTCTGATCGTCGACGACGAGCCCGATATCCGCGAGTTGCTGTCGATGACGATCGACGCCATGGGCATCAAGGCGATCGAGGCGGCGAGCATTACCGATGGCATGCGCAAGCTCAACGAGCGTGCCTTCGACCTTTGTCTGACCGACATGCGGCTGCCAGACGGCGACGGACTCGACCTCGTCAGTCACATTCAGCAACACCACCCGGGCCTGCCGGTCGCGGTGATTACCGCGCATGGCAGTGTCGAATCAGCAGTCACGGCACTCAAGAATGGCGCCTTCGATTTCCTCTCCAAGCCGCTCGACCTGAACAATCTGCGCAGCATTGTCAGCACCGCGCTGCAAATGGATGCGACCGAGACATCGCGCGCGACACCACTCATTGGCGAGTCTGATGTCATGCATCAGGTCCGCGACATCATCGCGCGGGTCGCGCGTAGTCAAGCGCCCGTGCATATCCGTGGCGAATCGGGCACTGGTAAGGAACTGGTTGCCCGTATGATCCATGACGCCAGCGGCCGTCGCGAGGCCGCGTTTGTGCCCGTCAACTGTGGCGCGATTCCTCCCGAATTAATGGAAAGCGAGTTTTTCGGACATCGCAAAGGCAGTTTTACAGGTGCCGTTTCCGACAAGGAAGGCCTGTTTCAGGCGGCCGATGGCGGCACGCTGTTCCTCGACGAAATCGCAGAGCTGCCGTTGCCAATGCAAGTCAAATTGCTGCGCGTCATTCAAGAGAAAAAAGTCAGGCCGGTCGGTGCCGCTAGCGAACAACCCGTCGATGTGCGTATTTTGAGCGCCACCCACCAGGATCTTGCGGCTTTGTCCAAGGATCACGCGTTTCGCGAAGATTTGTTCTATCGCGTCAACGTGATCGAACTGCCCGTGCCGCCGTTACGTGACCGCGGCGACGACATCGAACTGCTCAGTAACCGGTTTCTGGAGTCTTTCGCGGCACAGCATCAAGTGGGCGAGAAAACACTCACGGATGCGGCACGCGCGGCACTGCGGCGCTATCCGTTTCCCGGCAATGTGCGTGAGCTCGAGAATATTATCGAGCGAGCGGTCACGTTATCGCCTGGCGACATCCTGGATGTCGACGATTTGCGACTGGAACCAACGGCACCAGCAAACCATGCGCAAACGCCGACCCAAATTGCTGCCAACGTACCGCAGGGCGGTGTCAGCGGACTGCTGACGCCGCAACTCGAAGACGTTGAAAGGCAGGCCATCCGTGAGGCTTTGGAACAAACACGGTATAACAAGACCGCAGCAGCCAAACTATTGGGGCTGACATTCCGACAGCTCAGATATCGCATCAAAAAGCTCGGTATCGAGTAGTTCAGTGGCGACACTCCGCGCACGAACCGGCAATCTTCGGCACCTTCTGACAAATTTTGTCAGTTTCTGACACCCGTCGCGGAATAGCGCTGCCAAACCCGTCCGGCACGCTTGTGAAGCGGATCACACTGCTCTTTTTTTCTATATATTTTTCAGTTACTTAAAGTCGCTTTTCGAAAGCTGGCACAGCGCTTGCTACCTAGGGGATGACAGGCGGAAACGCCGGCGGAAACAACACAACATATTTGAAATACACGTCCAGGAGAGACAGTAATGAAAAAAGTCCAACAGGGTTTCACCCTTATCGAACTGATGATCGTCGTTGCCATTATCGGCATTCTCGCGGCTATCGCGATTCCGGCATATCAGGATTACACCATCCGTTCACAGGTATCTGAAGGCTTGAGCCTGGCAGCTGCTGCTAAAACGGCTGTATCAGAAACTTACCTGAACACCGGTACGGCTCCGGCTAACCGCGTTGTAGCTGGCATGTCAGCTGCTGACACCGACACCCAAGGTAAGTACGTATCTCAGCTGGGTATCGTCAACGGCACGATCACCATCACCTACGGTAACGATGTCAACGCTCAGGTCGCAGGCAACACGCTGGCACTGCAGCCGTTCACATCAGTTGATGATTCAATCACGTGGGTATGTGCCGGTTCTGGCGCTGCTGCTGGCCTGACCGCGATGACCGGTTCAGCTGCTGGTACAACCTCAGTAGAGAACAAGTACCTGCCGTCAGCTTGCCGTCCTTAATAACGGCCTGACTCGGATTGTTCCGAATGCCTGACTGTTACTAACAGTTGGCGCAAGAAGAGCCCCCAAGCGGGGCTCTTCTTGTTTCTGGGACGAGTCAACATAAATATAAATCCGCCAAGCGTGCTGCTATGATGCATCAAGATTTTCGAAATACTGTCGCGAATAATAAAATGAACATGCCGGCATACCGTCGCCAGTCAGGATTTACCCTGATCGAATTGATGATCGTAGTTGCGATTATCGGAATCCTCGCAGCACTCGGCCTAAGCGCCTATCAGACTTACACCATCCGGTCACAAGTTGCCGCTGGAATGAGTCTGCTGACATCGGCAAAGTCCGGGATCGTTTCCACTTACACCGAAACCGGCTCACCGCCAGCGAATAGAGCGGCAGCGGGGCTCACCGCGAACGCGACAGATACCAATGGCAACTATGTTGTCTCTGTCGAGATCACCAACGGCACGATCGCTGTGCTGTACGGTAACGACTCACACGCGTTGATCTCTGGGCAAACGCTGTATATGACACCTTACGCCAGCGCCGATAACGGCGTCGTTTGGCGTTGCGGTAACGCTGCCGTCGACGGCGCGTTGAACCTGCTTGGCACCGGCACGGCAACGGCCGCGGCCTACACACCCACCGTGATCGAGAACCAGTTCTTGCCGGCAGCCTGCCGCTAGGCGTGCGACAACCTGGCGGTGCGCCAGCCGAAAACCGACACAGGCCTCAATTTCGCGCGATAAACCGGCGTTTTGTGACGGGGCACACACTCTCCAGTTGATCCGTAGGGACCGATCAGAGAGACTTAGCGTTGGACATATTCCGTGATTAGGAAGCGCAGCGCTCATGGCAGCACCAGCAACGCAAAACACACTCTCTGGACTGCCCAGACGCCTGGTGCAGGACGGCATCATTGCTGAGGCTGCCGTCCAGGAAGCCATTGAGGCAGCGCGTAAGAAAAAACAACCCCTCGTCACCTACGTCGTTGAGAATTCACTGGCCGAGCCGCGCGCAATTGCCGTCGCTGCAGCCCATGAATTCGGGGTACCGCTGCTCGATCTCGATGCCATCGAAATCGATCTCGATGTCATTCGCACTGTCGACCAGGCATTACTGAACAAACATGGCGTACTGCCGTTGTCCCTTCGCGGCAAACGACTGTTTCTCGCCATTGCCGACCCGACCAACCTGGCCGCGATCGACGAGATTCAGTTCCAGTCGCGACTGCGCGTGGATACTGTTGTCGTCGAGCAGGACAAATTAGCCGAACGGGTCAGCAAAACACTTGAGGCCATCGACACGACCATGTCGTCGTTCGATGATGATGACTTCGATCTCGAAAACCTCGACGTTAGCGGCGGCGAAGCCGAAGTCGACGATGTCACCAAAGATGATGTCGACGACGCGCCGGTAGTGCGCTTTGTTAACAAGGTACTGCTCGACGCAATCAAACGCGGCGCATCTGACATCCATTTCGAGCCCTACGAAAAATACTTCAGGGTGCGCACGCGACTCGATGGCGTACTGCAAGAGATTGCGCAACCGCCCGCAGCGTTGGCAGGAAAAGTATCAGCGCGCTTGAAAGTCATGTCGCGTCTGGACATCGCCGAACGGCGGGTCCCGCAGGACGGCCGCATTAAGATGCGACTTTCCAAGAATCGCGCCATCGACTTTCGGGTTAATACCTGCCCCACGCTGTTCGGCGAAAAAATCGTATTGCGTATCCTTGATCCAAGCAGCGCGAAGCTCGGCATCGACGCGCTCGGCTACGAGGAACAGCAAAAAGCGCTGTATCTGAAACACCTGAACAAGCCGTACGGCATGATTCTGGTGACCGGTCCCACGGGTAGCGGTAAGACCGTATCGCTATATACCGGCCTGAATATTCTGAATACAGCGGACCGCAATATTTCTACGGCCGAAGATCCGTCGGAGATCAACCTCCCCGGCATTAATCAGGTGAACGTTAATCCGAAGGTCGGGCTAACGTTTGCGTCAGCGTTGAAAGCGTTCCTGCGCCAGGATCCGGATATCATCATGGTGGGTGAGATTCGTGACCTCGAAACTGCTGAGATTGCGATCAAGGCAGCCCAGACTGGTCACTTGGTGTTATCGACACTGCACACGAATGACGCCCCTAAAACACTGACGCGTCTTGTCGATATGGGCGTTAAGCCCTACGCCATCGCAACCTCCGTTAGCTTAATCATTGCTCAAAGGCTTGCGCGGAAGCTGTGTGAGAAGTGCAAGGAACAAAAAGACATTCCACGCGAAGCGCTCCTTCAGGAAGGCTTTAGCGAAGAGCAAATTGATAACAACCTCACAATTTATGGCCCGGTTGGCTGTAGCAGCTGCAATGAAGGCTATAAAGGTCGCGTAGGTGTGTTCCAGGTCATGGAAGTCAGCGAAGAAATGGGCAGAATTATCATGGAAGGTGGTAATGCGATGCAGATCGCCGAACGCGCCGAAGCCGAGGGCGTTTGGGATTTACGTCGTGCCGCTTTGCAAAAAGTAATTGACGGCAAAACAAGCCTTGAAGAAATTAACCGGGTGACGGTCGACTAAGACGCGCCCACGACATTTAGCGCGAATGCAGCATTTACAGTTCGCGAGGATCATTAGACATGGCAACAGCAGCGAAAGAGATCCCATTTAATTGGGAAGGCGTCGACCGCAAGGGACAAAAAGTCAAAGGTAAGTCGATGGCCGGCAGCGAGGCCGAAGTCCGCGCTGACCTGCGCCGTAAGGGTGTAGTGCCCAACCGCATCCGCAAACAGAGCACGCTGTTCCAGAGTACCGCCAAGGTCACACCCGCCGACATTGCCATTTTTTCGCGCCAGCTGGCGACAATGATGGCGGCCGGTATTCCTCTCGTGCAGGCCTTCGAGATTGTTGGTACCGGTCACGAAAACCAGGCGATGCAAAAGCTGATCATGGATATCAAAGGCGACGTCGAAGGTGGTAGCTCGTTGCACGAAGCACTGGCGAAACATCCGCTGCATTTCGATGATCTGTTCGTCAATCTCGTCGAAGCCGGCGAGCAGGCTGGTGCGCTGGAAACACTCCTCGACAAGATCGCGACCTACAAAGAAAAAACCGAGGCAATTAAGAAAAAGATCAAGAAAGCGCTGACCTACCCAATTGCGGTCCTGGTAGTCGCTATCGTCGTGACCATCGTATTGCTGATCTTCGTGATCCCCGCCTTTGAGGACTTGTTCACAGGCTTCGGCGCGGACTTGCCCGCGTTTACGCGAATGGTCGTCGACTTGTCGCAATTTGTCAGGACCAAGGGCTATCTGATCGCAATCGCAGCGATCGGTGGCGGCTTCACGTTTTTCTATTTCAAGAAGCGTTC
>JBCAZB010000113.1:0-7658 GCA_038533315.1 Pseudomonadota bacterium
GTTCTGGACGCAGACTCTCGTCGTAAGCCATCAACGCGCGCGTCACGCCATGACGAATCGCGCCTGCCTGGCCTGTCGTACCGCCGCCCGTTACGCTGACTGTGATATCGAAAGTATCGACACGTTCCGTCAGTTCAAGTGGCTGACGCACGATCATGCGCGCAGTTTCACGCCCGAAGAATTCGTCCAGCGGCTTGTTGTTGACGGTGATTGCGCCAGAACCGGGACGCAGATAAACGCGTGCGGTTGAAGTCTTGCGTCGGCCGGTGCCGTAGTAGCTAGATGCTGTCATTGTGTCACTCTTACATGAGAGGGCCCGGTTAAGCGACCCATCGTTAATTCTTAACTGGCGATGTCCAGCACTGCAGGTTGCTGCGCTTCGTGCGTGTGCTCGGGGCCCGCGAATACTTTCAACTTGCGAAACATCTGGCGTCCGAGCGAATTCTTCGGAAGCATGCCCTTGACGGCTTGCTCGATCACGCGCTCGGGCGCTTTTTGCAGTAGCTTTTCGAGAGAAATACTCTTCAAGCTGCCGATGTAACCCGTGTGGTGGTGGTACATCTTGTCCGACATTTTGTTGCCGGTCACACGCACCTTCTCGGCATTTACGACGACAATGTAGTCGCCCGTATCAACGTGAGGGGTGTATTCCGGTTTATGCTTGCCACGCAGACGCAACGCGATCTCAGTGGCGAGTCGACCCAACGTCTTACCAGCCGCATCAACAACAAACCAATCGCGTTTGACCTCTGCCGGTTTTGCTGAAAAAGTTTTCATGCTTGTTCTCTAATGTTCGGCGCGACAGCTTCTAACTACTGTCTGCAGCCCTGACCATATCGTTACTGTCATCGCCGTCTGTGCGCTGACGCAAGCCCTGCAGAACCGCAGAACACCTGTTACATCAACGATTTAGCGGGCTCTGCAACCATTAAAAACCGAAGAAATGACCACGGTTTTCCCTCGCCCACTCGACGAAAGGCTGCAAATTCTAGGCGGCAAGCGCCCATTATGCAAGGGTTTTCACACAATGGGCGTTACAGTCGTCGCCTCAGAATGCGTACTCAAGAGAAATCGCTGTAAACGTATCGCGTTTCTCACTGCCAACCGGCACATCCGAGTTGTAGCGCACTCGGTACGAGGCCACGAGCGCCAGGTCCTCGAATAACCGTGCCTTCAGTGCCAGCAAAGACTGTGCAGCCGTGTTTTCTTCACCACTTTCAACAGAAAATGCGGCGTTGAATTCGCTGGTCTCTGAAAACACATATCGATAGTCGGTCGCAGCACGCAGGATGGTTTCACTCTCGCTCGTGCCGTCACGCAAGTCCGATTGCCGAGCACCCGCACCGAGTTCAGCGTTCCACTCCATTGTGTCATTGCTGAGCAACACACGACCGTAACCGACCGCCTGTGTCGTTTGCTGGTCGTAACCAGAGAACTTGTCTTTGTCCCAACGGGCCTGACCAAACAAATAGCTCATGTCGTTAATCGACCATTCAGCACGCGCTCCGGCCGCATAGGCTTCCGCTGTGCTTTCGCCTTCGACCTCAGCGCCAAGCGCCAGCGCGTCGACCGTGTAGGTCCAGCGGTCACGCACCCAGGCAAGCTCGGTGCCGGCGTTCACGCTAGAGCTTTCACTGTTACCGCTGGTGCTCAGAAAACCGAGTGTCGCCTTGCCGGTGAACTCGTCCTGTGCTGCAGCGCTCAAGCTAACGCTCATCGCGACGATACTAAAAAACGCGAGTCCCTTAACTTTCAAGCTCATGTCTAACTCCATACTTGGCTCTCACAAATCAGCGGCGCATTATGCCTATTGCAACGCAGCATTTCAGGCTTATTATTAGTTTTTTACAGTCTATGGCGAAAAATCATGCGTGATGACTCAGTAAATCCGTTGGAGCGACTCATGACCAGTGCAGACAACGCACTGCGCACCCTGTTTGTACGCGAGCCACAGCCCGCTCGTCCGACGCCTGCGACCGCCAAGCCCGCCAATTTGCCCGAAGAACAACGCAAGACTGCGGCGGCACTGATGCGTGTCAATCACGCAGGCGAAGTGGCAGCACAGGGTCTGTATCAAGGACATGCCCTGGTGGCACGCAGCCGGGAAATGCATGACCACCTCCAGCACGCGGCAGAAGAAGAATATGACCATCTCGCCTGGTGTCACGATCGGCTGCGAGAACTCGACGCGCGCCCTAGCCTGCTGAACCCGGCTTGGTACGCCGGCGCCTACGTCATCGGCGCAGCCAGTGCATTGGCGGGCGACAAGTGGGGCCTCGGCTTTATCGACGAGACAGAGCGACAGGTTGCCGAACACCTCGACGGTCACCTGCAACGTTTACCAGCGACCGATCTGCGCAGCCGCCAAATCCTAGGCACAATGAAGGCGGAAGAGGAAGCACATGGCAGAGATGCGAGAGACGCAGGGGCGGCACCATTACCGGCCGCCGTCAAAGGCATCATGCGGGCTGCGGCTGCCGTCATGAAAGCGGGCGCTTATCGGATTTAGCACACAATCCTGACCACAGAGTGCCGATTGCCTGCAAAACAGGGTAGACTTAACATATAACGATAATTGTATTTTTCTGTGGAGGATCATGCGGATGGCGACCAATGCAACAAAACCCTTGAGCGAGGTACCGGCAATTAACCGGTTCCTAAGCTACTGCCGGGTCAGAACGGTGCCATCCAAGACCGTCATGATTCACGCGGGCGACCTGCCCGATATCCTTTATTACATCGTCGATGGCTCCGTAGAAGTCATGATCGAGGACGAAGACGGCAACGAGATGGTTCTTGCTTACCTGAACAAGGGCCAGTTCTTCGGCGAAATGGGTTTGTTCTACGAGCAGCCCACTCGCAGCGCCTGGGTGCGTACCCGCACCGAGAGCGAGATCGCCGAGATGACCTATCCGCGTTTTCGACAGATTGCCAGTGAAAGCCCGGGGCTCGTTTTCGAGCTCGCGACCCAGCTCGCGACGCGGCTCGATCGCACCAATCGTAAACTGGGCGACCTGGCATTCGTCGACGTCACCGGCCGTGTCGCACACGCGATCATGGATCTGTGTAACGAGCCCGATGCGATGACGCACCCTGATGGCATGCAGATCAAGGTGAGCCGTCAGGAATTGTCCCGCCTTGTCGGCTGTAGTCGCGAAATGGCTGGACGGGTACTTAAAGTCCTTGAAGAACAAGGCCTGGTTAGCGCCAGCGGTAAGACTATCGTCGTATTTGGTGCTCGCCCTAAACGCAAGATCTGACAACCAACGGATCAGTTAATCCATCGCCGGCGGTTGACTCACTCAATCGCCGGCGATTTTCGTTCTCATAGCCGCAATGGTGGCCGCATAGTCTTCGCTACCAAAGATCGCCGAACCGGCGACGAACGTATCGGCACCTGCGGCTGCAACCTCGGCGATGTTGCTGACTTTCACACCACCGTCAACTTCCAGCCGAATATCCAGACCACTGGCGTCGATCCGTTGTCGGCACAGTCGGAGCTTGTCCAGCGCAGCAGGGATAAACGACTGCCCGCCGAAACCCGGGTTAACGGACATGATTAGGATCAAGTCGAGCTTGTCGAGCACATGGTCGAGCCAATGTAACGGCGTTGCCGGACTAAAGACCAAACCCGCCTGACAACCGAGATCGCGGATCAGAGCTAATGATCGATCGAGGTGGCGAGAACTCTCCGGGTGGATCGAGATCACCGAAGCGCCCGCTTTCGCAAACATCGGAATCAAAGCATCGACCGGCTCAACCATCAGGTGCACATCGATCGGCGCTGTCACTCCATGATCGCGTAGCGCCTGGCAAACCATCGGCCCAATCGTCAAATTAGGCACAAAGTGATTATCCATGACGTCGAAGTGAACCCAGTCAGCGCCTGCGCTAAGCACGGCGTCGACGTCTTCGCCCAGGCGAGCAAAGTCAGCAGACAAAATGGATGGGGCAATAATCGGCGCTGTCATGAGGTAATTCCTGTAGTGCTTATTTGAAGCCGCGCCGCGTGCGCAGCAATTCGTAGGCTTCGCGTATCTCGCGCGTTTTGCGACTCGCTTTGTCGAGCTCCGCTGGGTCGCTCACCTGCCCGGCCAATTTGTCGGGATGATACCGATTTGTCAGCCGACGGTAAGCTGTTTTTATTTGCTGGTCGGAAGCATCGGGTCCCAGGCCAAGTAGTGTGTAAGCCCGGTCAACTTCATTGCCCTGTGGTTTCCCGGACTGGGATCGCTGCCCACCGAATCGCCGGTCGATACGAATGGCCGCTTCTATTTGTGCCAGTTCAACCCTGGAGATATCAAAAGTCTCGCAAACCTGCCAGATAATGCGTCGTTCCTGCTGGCTGGCTTCATCCTTGATCAGCAATATTGGCAGCAGCAACTGCACGAGCTGGCGACCGATGGCATGGGGGTCAAGCGCTTGTCCTCGCAACATCGCCAGATCGTCGGCCGCGTTGTAACGTTCATCCTTGCCGGTGTTAAACCAATCCATAGCCTGCCGAGTCTTGTCGCCATCGAGATCCAAGGCATGCATCGCTGTGCGCGCGAGCCGAATCTCATCTTCCGACACACGTCCATCGGCTTTAGCCAGATGACCCATCAGTCGGAACACGACGGCCACAAAGACGTGCGGTCGCCGCGCAGACGCGTACTTCGCGTAGCCCCGGTCGAACTGATGGCCTAGCAATAACCCGAACAAAACGACAGGCCATTTGCCGGTGACGAGCCCCGCGAGACCACCGATCACTTTGCCGAGCACATTCATCGTGCGGCGTCCTCGTTTTTGGCTTGCGTCAGGCGCTCCATGTCCGCATTATCCCAGCTTTCCTGATTCAGGGTCGAACAATGCCGCCGGACACCCTTTTGCACTCGGATATCCAGGGCCTGGAATTGCTCGCCCGTGGCAAGGTGCGCGACATCTACGCTGTCGACGACGCGTTGTTGGCAATTGTCACAACCGACAGACTGTCTGCTTTCGACGTAGTAATGCCCGACCCGGTCCCCGGCAAGGGCATCGTTTTGACACAACTGTCGCGCTTCTGGTTCGATCAGTTTCAGGACCTGGTGGCGAACCATATCACCGATTACACGCTGGCAGATGTCACGGGAGACGCATCGGTTCCACGCTCGCTGGAAGACCGCACGATGATTGTCAAACGACTTCGACCACTGCCGATGGAAGCCGTGGCACGCGGATACCTGATCGGCTCCGGATGGAAAGACTATCAACGCGATGGCGCAGTCTGTGGTCACGATTTGCCGTCGGACCTGCAACTGGCAGACGCCTTGCCGACACCACTGTTTACGCCTGCGACAAAAGCCGAGTTTGGCGAACACGATGAGAACATCAGCCGCGAGCGTTTAGCCGACCTGATCGGTGCATCGCTCGCAAAACGAGTCGAAGCGCTGACGCTTAAGATCTACCGACGCGGTGCAGCCCACGCGCGCAACCGCGGCATCATCATTGCCGATACGAAACTCGAATTTGGCCTCGACGAAGAAGATCAGCTACATCTTATTGACGAAGTGCTGACGCCAGACTCTTCACGCTTCTGGCCGGAATCCAGTTACGCGGTCGGACAAAGCCCTAGTAGTTTCGACAAGCAGTTTGTGCGCGATTATCTCGAAACACTGAACTGGGATAAGACAGCGCCCGGCCCTGCATTACCCGAAGATGTCCTCAGCGGGACGGCAGAGCGCTATCAACTGGCGTTCGACTTGCTTACCGGCCCCCAGGCCTGATGCTGGTCCAGCCATTCGTTGACGATTGTCTTTAGTGCAGCCAATCCGTCCGTCAGCGCTGCAGGGCCCGGCTGCAAAATCAGCGGTGACTTGATTTCAAACAACTGCCCCGCTTTTACCGCGGGAACGTCTCGCCACCCTGACCGTTCGGCGACCCGTTCCGGGCGAAACTTCTTGCCACACCAAGACCCAATAATGATATCCGGTGCGGCATCGATGACTTCGCGCGGATCCGCAATAATGCGATCCTTGGCCAGCGAACACTGGGCGCGCTCAGGAAAGCAGTCTTGCCCACCCGCGATATGCAAAAGCTCGGAGACCCATTGGATCCCGCTGATCATCGGGTCGTCCCACTCTTCAAAATACACACGCGGCCGTCGTGCCGGCTGTACCGGCTGAAGGCCGCTGGCGAGCGAGTTAGCATAGCGTTGCGCTTTTTGTTCGCAGCCAATCATGCCACCGAGGACGCGTACCATCTGCAGGATGCCCGCGACCGATCGGTGATTGAACACCTTCACCGTCACACCCTCCTGAATCAATGCAGCGGCGATGTCCGATTGAATATCTGAGAAGCCGAGCACCAGGTCTGGCTCGAGCGCTAGTATTTTGTCGATTTTGGCACTGACAAAGGCGGATACCTTCGGCTTTTCTTTACGCGCTTTTGCCGGCCGCACCGTAAAGCCGGAAATGCCGACAATGCGCCAGTCTTCTTCGAGCGCGTACAACGTCTCCGTCGTCTCCTCAGTGAGACAGACGATGCGTTCGGGATAAGAAATTGCGTTGTAGTCCATTCGGATCAACCATGAAACCTGATAAATTGCGCGTATGCTGAGATTTCAACAAAAACTCAAAGAGCGTTTGTGGCACAGCGATATTGCCAAGGCGCCCCGCTATCAACAATGGTTGATCGGCATATCACGCTATCTTTATGCGTTATCGCGAGACCTGTTTGGTGGCCAGTTATCGCTACATGCGATGAGCCTAGTTTACTCGACGCTGCTGGCCACGGTGCCATTGATCGCCTTTAGTTTCTCAGTACTGAAAGGCCTCAACCTGCATTTGCAGCTACAACCGCTACTGCTCGATCTCGTGTCCCCACTCGGCGAGCAGGGTGTCACTCTGACCAACGAAGTGATGTCGATGGTCGACAAAGTGAGCGGCGGAGTGCTGGGTGGGCTCAGCCTGTCGATCTTTTTGTATACCGCCGTGTCGATGGTGCAAAAAGTCGAAACGAGCTTCAACTACGTATGGCATGTCAGCCAGCCACGTGGGATTGCCCGTCGCATCGTAGACTACGCAACGATTCTGCTGATCGGACCGTTGGTCATGGCGCTCGCGCTGGCATCCCTCGCCTCGCTGGGTAACAACGAACTCGTGCAAACTGTGGCCGACTCATCGTTAGTCAGCCCGATCATGACACTCATCAGCCGGGGCTTTCCGCTGTTTCTCGTCATCGTCCTGTTTACGGCCTTGTACAAATGGATGCCGAATACCCGCGTGCATTGGCTTGCGGCAGTGATCGGCGGTTTAACGGCTGGATGTCTGTGGGCGTTGGCCGGTTTTTACTTCAAGACGTTTGTCCTGTTTTCGACGCGTGCGCTGATCATTTATGCCGGTTTTGCGATCGCGATCACAACCCTGATCTGGCTGTACGCCAACTGGCTTATCCTGTTGTTGGGCGCACGGCTCGCGTTTTATTTCCAGAATCGCGCGTACTTGCTGATCGGGCGTCATGACCCATCTCTGTCACATCGTACCCGTGAGGCACTCGCTCTCGATATCATGGCGATGGTCGCCGTTGCGTTTCGCGACCGACAGAGCGACGTGACCACTCGATCGCTAGCACGACGTCTGTCGATGCCCGGCATCGTCGTCGGAGCGGTCGTCGAGCAACTCGAAGCGGCAAGACTCATC
>JBCAZB010000114.1:0-7652 GCA_038533315.1 Pseudomonadota bacterium
ACTTCAGGAAAATGTCATAGCGTGCCTGACGGGCGGCTTTGCGTTCTTCAAGAGACATTTCCTCAGCAGGCTTGAGCGTGGCCGTCAGCGCCTCGAGTGCCGCGTCACGTTGCGGGTTTGGCGGAGGATCGCGCAGGTAATCGGACAGCATGGTCAACTGAACAACCCCGCCATTCTCAGCAAGTAGTTTCAGCATTTCGTCCGTCATGTTGCGTTTATTGTCGACCAGCGCGCGGGCGTTGGAATGACTGGCAATAATCGGAGCCTTGGATAGTTCAATCGCGTCGTAGAAAACGTCGTCACTACCGTGTGAGACATCGACCATGATGCCAAGCCGGTTCATTTCGGCGACCACCTCTGCACCGAGTGCGCTGATCCCGTCATGCTCAGCGCCTTTGGAATCGGTGGCCGAGTCGGCAAGATCGTTGTTGGTCGAGTGTACCAACGTGATGTAGCGAACGCCTTTGTCAAAAAATTCTTCGACGTTGCTAACGTCATCACCGATCGGATAACCGTTTTCGATGCCGATATAGATCGCCCGCTTACCGGCATCTTCCAGCGCGTAGGCGTCTTCTGGAGTCAATGCCAAACCGACGACGTCGGCATTTGCATCAATCGAGTTTCGTACAGTGTCGATCATCTGTACGGCCAACGCCTTGGCGCGTGTCTTGCCATCGTCGTCGCGTATATCTTGTGCCACGAATGCTGCGAAGAAAATCGCGTCAAGGCCGCCTTCCTTCATACGCGGATAGTCCACCTTTGAACCAGATTCTCTCGGATCATGACGTTCCGCCATGTCGAAGCCCGGCTCGATCATACGGAGCGGCGTATCGGCATGTGTATCCAGCGTGAGTACACGGTCATGGATCGCCAACGCACGCTCTACCAGCGCCTCCTCTGTCTCCGGCGCTGCGGTGTCTTGCACGTCAGTCGTTGGTGCTTTGTCAGCGCCGCACGCTGTTAGCAGGCCGGCAAATAGCAGCACACTCACGGACATTGATCGACTGATGTTCATTCGTCTTGCTCTCCTCGGCGCGATCAAAAGGCGCCGCTGGTTAGAAATAGGACTGACGGTTTACTGTGATTGATAGAGACGCCGTTCGGTTCAAAAAAGCGCGCTAGCTTTCGCTACACAAGTAGGCTAACACGTCATCGATCATCCTCTCACACCGAACGAGCTCCGCTGGATCGATGAACTCGTTCGGTTGATGCGCCTGATCGATCGAACCGGGACCGCAGACAACGCTGCTGACACCTGCATTTTGGAAAATGCCAGCCTCAGTCGCAAAAGACACGGCGCCGGAGCCACCGTCGCGTACGCCGCTCAAACCCTTTACCCATTGCTCGGCGGTCGTATCCGCGTCGGGCAATAGCGGTGGCACTCGGGCCAAAACCGTCGTTTCAACAGAAGCGGATGGCGCGAACTCCTGCAAGTCCGACAACACGCTCTCGCCAATGAACTGCTGCAGGGCAGTGAGGACCAACTCGATATCTTCGCCGGGCAGGCTGCGATACTCCCAGACGAACTCGCAGTGCGACGGCAGAATATTGACGGCGGTACCACCCTGGATCGTACCAACCTGCACCGTTGTCCACGGAGGCTCGCAACCAGTATGGCTGGGCGACGCACGGCGCGTACGGCCTAACTGATCGAGATACTCAATGATTCGACCTGCCGCCAGGATCGCACCGGCACCCCGATGCGGCTGACTGGAGTGTGCAGCTTGTCCTGTCACAACCGTGCGAAACGAATTGATCGATTTGTGTTCACGGACGATCTGCATCGTTGTCGGTTCGCCGATGATGGCGTAGGCTGGCTTCGGAAAATGCATCAGCGCATCATCGATCATGCGCTTGGCCCCGAGACAGCCAACCTCTTCGTCGTAAGTCATCGCCAAGTACAGTGGCTTTCTCAGGCGGGATACATCAAGCGTCGCCAGACGCGATAGAAACACGGCAGAGAAGGCTTTCATGTCTGCCGTGCCGCGGCCGTAGAGCAGACCATCGCGTTCCGTCACAACGAACGGGTCAGTGTGCCAATCCTGATCATCGACCGGCACAACATCGGTATGCCCGGACAGCATGACCCCGCCTGGTGCGTCCGGCCCGATCGCCGCGAACAAATTGGCTTTGTTGTGATCTTCATTCCAGGTGCGTCGGCAATGGGCCCCGAAAGGTTGCAGGTAAGCCTCAACCCAATCGACCAACGCGAGATTGGAGTCGCGCGACACCGTCGGGAAGGCGACGAGCTTGGTCAGCAGTTCTGTCGAGCTCGGAGTACTCATTGATGTCGTCCTGATTATTGCGTGGCCGGCGGGTGGATATAAGCCTCAACATGAGCGTCGTCCTGCGCCGTTGTCAGCCAGGACACCAATACCAGCACCGGCACATGCACCATCAGTCCATAGAGACCTTCGTGCATCGAAATCGGCTTGATAGCTGGCCAGAAAAAGCATAGCAAGGTGGTCGTGCCGCCGGCCAGTAATCCGGCGATGACACCGGCCGTTGTCGCGCGTCGCCAAAACAGCGCTGCAACAACCGGCGGTGCCAGCTGAGCGATGATTCCGTAAGAGGTCAGCAACAGCACGACCAATGAGACGCCGTCTGCGACCGCAAAGAAGTAGGCGACGGCACCGAACACGACGATCAGGATGCGGATCATCAGGCGCTGTTGTTGCTCATTCAAGCGGACAAACGGTCGCAGCCCGTCTTCGACAGCAACGGATGCCGTGGCGTGAATCAGGGCGTCGCCGGTGGACATCGACGCGGACAGTGCACCCGCGCAAAACAGGCCAATCACGATCACAGGCAGATCTACATTGAGAATCAGGTGCGGCAGGATGAAGTCCGGGCGCGGCAACGCGTCGACAAACAACACACCGGCAAAGCCGATTAGAAACACCGGCACCAGAAACAACTGAAATGTCGGGAACCAAACGACGGTGCGTCGAATGATGCGTTCATCGCGCGCAGTAAATGCTTTCATGAACAAGTGGGGCCACATCGTAATGCCCACCGCGCTGATCAGAATCGCGCTGGAGTAGCCAGCCCAGCTCCATGGCGCGCCTGTTGCGGTCAACCCAGGCAGCTCCAGCAATTCGGGACGTTGACTCTGAATCGCCTCAAACATCGGCCCGACGCCGCCATACAGCGCGTACGGGAGATACAAGCCCAAACTCCACGCAATGACAATCATGAAGACGCCTTGCATGGTGTTAGTCCATCCGACGGCACTAACGCCGCTCACCAACACGTAGACCAGCACGATGCCATAGGCGACGGCCGCGCCCGCCCACAGCGGCACACGGCCATCCGTCACCGCCTCAATGACGATACCGGCCCCGCGCATCTGCACTGTGATGTACGGGATCAGTGCGGCAATACTAATGAGCGCGATCACAACAGACAGACCACGAGACTGGAACCGGCCGGTCAAGAACTGTGCCTGTGTGACTTGCCCGAAACGTCGGCCGATGCGTGCGGCCTTCGGGCCGATCACATACCAGGGCGCCATACCGAGCACACCGTAGGCGAGAATGTAGAACGCCGCGGCGCCTCGCGAATAGGCCCAACCGGGCCCACCGAGGAACGCGAACGCGGAAAACACAGTCGCCCCAGTGACGAAGTACATGACGAGAAAACCAAAGTTGCGATCACCGGCGACAAAGCCATCCACGGTCGCGGATGCACGACGCCCGGCACGCAGCCCGACCCATAGCGTCAATACGAGGTAAGCCACGATCATGGCCGTGATCACGAGCCACTGGTCCATTATTCGCCCTTGTTCTCGAAGTGATCGAGCACCAACAGCATCGCCCAACCCAACAGGATCCAGACGATCGGCCAAGCCAGAGACTGCGGCAGACCGAAAACGAATGGCTCCGCTTCCCGAAACCAGGTTGTGACAGGCCAGATAACCGCCGACGCATAGACGATGAAGAAGCCGAAGGCGATTCGGCGGATTTTGGTTTTAGACACCGTGGCATCCCCGAGCAAGTACCCCGCGCCGAGTATGCGCGAGAGCGTGAATAGGGACAAATTCAGTTCGGTTATCTTTTGGCCTAGAATGAGGTCATGAAACCCGGCGCATTGTTTTTTCTGATTTTCATCGTGGCCTACATGGGCTTCGAACTCTATGCGGTCGAGAAGACCCGCTATCGCATGGAGCCGGAGTTCATTTATCTCGATCATGTTCGGTCAGAAAAGGCAGCGGCGCTCTGCAATAAAGATGTGAGCGAGTGGCGGGAGCGCTTCGCGCAGAATTTCGCGTATGCGAAAGGTCGTGCAGAGGCGGTGGTCGCGTCTTCCGAAGCGACGCCAGCACCGGATCTTGCGGCACTTACTGTTGCCGCCAAACAAGACGTCGCACGCATCATCGATGAGAAAGGCTGCAAAGATACGGAAGTCTGGCGGATGCTGCGGCGATACGAACTGTTGGCCAAACGAAATCCGCCGATTGCACCGTCAACGCAGACCGCGCAATGACTCGGGATACTCGCGATTGGCCACGGCGCGACGTATCGATGAAGCTCGCGGCTTTCACAGCGAGCATTCTTGTAACGGCATGTTCCAAGCCAACAGTCGCGACGCCTGAGTTACCGTACTCGGCGTTGAAGCCACCCGGTAAAGTGGCTGTACCTTTCGCGCCTGGTCTGGTGACGACGGAGCACCTCGAGGTCGAAGGGGCTTTTGGTCACGACATGAAGACCTTCTATTTCCTAAGACAAATACTCGGCGAGCCGTCCAGGAACTACGTGATTCGTTACAGCGATGGCGCGTGGAGCGAGCCCGAGGAAATCACGACGGGTGACGGTGAGGTATTCATCTCTCCCGATAGTCGTACGATGCATATCGGTAGTCAATATAGGGAACGCACAATAAGCGGCTGGTCCGAACCAAAGTCGTTGGGCGCGCCTTACGACGCTATTCCGATCATGCGTTTGACGGCCTCAAAGAGTGGCACTTACGTCTTCGATGAACGAGATGAGATCGGTACGTTACGCTACTCAACGGTCATCGATGGCAAACGCCAGCCGCCACAACCATTTCCTGCAGCTGTTAATTCCGGTGAATGGACAGCGCATCCGTTCATAGCACCTGACGAACGATTCCTGATTTGGGACAGTGAGCGCGACGACGGCTTTGGCGGTGGCGATCTGTATATCAGTTTTCGTCAGGATGACGGCAGCTGGGGTCCCGCGATCAATATGGGCGATGGGGTCAATGACGAGCACGACAATACCTTTGGCAGTGTCACGCCAGACGGCAAGTACTTCCTGTTCCAGACGATCGACCTCGACAGTGAGACCCCCAGCGCGAACATCCTCTGGATCGATGCATCGTTTATTGACGGTCTGAAGCAGGCGTCACGTTAACTTCAGGACGCGTTGGGAGATAGCGAATCGTCGCGCACACTGCGTGCAGAGCAAAGTCAGCCCCGACCGATGTTTCGCTGACACGGGGAACATGGCCGCCATACGATGGCCCACGATCATCTATTAAGGGCTATGCGCTTCGAGCTCTATCTCGATCAGAAACGTCGGTAACGCAAGCCCTTTTACTTCGAGCCAGGTACCGGTCGGGAATTGGTCGGTGTAGATAGAACTACGGTAAGCGGCAACTTCAAGAAACTTCGCCATATCGGTCGTAAACACGTTCTCAACGATGACGTCGTCGAACGTCAAACCGTAGTGCGCAAGAATCTGCTGCAGGTCACCGTAGACATTTTTCATCTGCTGTTCTAGATCACCGACAGCGGTCGGATTACCTTGGCTGTCCATGCTCACAGCGCCCGATATCTTGACGATGTTGCCAACCTTGACGGCATGCGTGTAGCCGAACGCTTTCTCTACCTCGGGTCGCAAATAGAAATACTCTCTAGCTTCCGGGTTTGATGCGGTGGGCGCTGTCGTGCCGGACACTTGCGTGGCACAAGCACCAAGACCAACCAGCATGATCACAGCGACAGTGCTATGAATAACTCTCTTCATGACTACTACTCTCAAATTGCACGCAAATGACATGCGTGGAGCATACTCACTTCGCGATGATGAATCGAGATCAAATGCTCTCTGGTAATTAAAGTTGTCGTAAACGTTCGCCTAAGCCATTGATCGTAAGACCCATTCGACGCAGTTTTTTGTAATTAAAAGCGTCGGAGGGCGAACTTGCCTTTCAACCACAAAGCGGCCGCTCGAGCGTCCTCACTGGGTAAGCAGTGGGCTTGCGCTAACGGCCAGAAGCAGCCGGTGAACTATCGCCTCCGCTCCGTCATCCTTGTCAAACGGTCGGCCTTACCGGAGCGAATGTTCTCGCGGCCATCGAGGATAGACTTCAGTTCCCTGTAAGCGTTATTCCAGCGCGGGTCAGACTTGAATCGAATATCCGAATCGCTCGATGGCGCATATTCGTCCACATCAGATTTCTCCGGGCATTCTTCCAATCGTCGCAGCGCGTTTAGACGACCGAGCAGACGCTTGGTCGGCCAAGCGGAAAGTTCGTCCTTGCTGATCTGAGAAACTGTTCGCTTTTTCAAAACCCTACTGCCTGAGCGGTTACTTGGCCCACTCTTCCTTCTCGAAAATATCGGCCTCAGCCTTCTTGAGAATCTCTGAGTACTTCGGGTCGAGTAATTCGGGTAGTTGTTGCTCCAAAATACACGCTAGGTTGTACAGCGCCTGAGACTCCGCCTTCGTTGGTTCAAGCTTGTCGTCTTCGGTGTACTTGCGAAGAAATGAATCGACGAGCAATGCTTCGTCTTTTCTAAGCGCAATTCTTGTAGTTTCGTCAGCCATTTCAGGAAATCTCGACCGGCCGGAATGGGTCATCAACGGTCATTCTACCTTGGAATTCCTGTGCGGCCGGTATCGATCTTGGACCTACCGGTCATTCGATCTCCGACATCTTTAATTACAAGAAACCGGACGCTTCTCTAGATTGATCAGAGACTTGCTAAAAATCTCCGACACTTTTAATTGCAATCCGACACTTTCAATTACCAGAAACCATGATCTCTGGTAATTAAAGTTGTCGGAAACATTCGCCTAAGCCATTGATTGTAAGTCGCGTTCGACGCTGAATTTTGCAATTAAAAGTGTCGGAGAGCGAAGTTGCCTGTTAATCACAAAGCGGTCGTTCTAGTGTCTTGGCTGGGGAATCAGTGCACTTCCGCTAACGGCCAAAAGCGGTCCTTCGTTACCGGTGCAGATTAGTCTTCGACTAGGAAATCAGCACTGTCGTATGCCGGAAATGAAATCGCCAGAAATTCGAGCCCACTATCACTATTCGACATAGCAAAATGGCGTTCGCCAACTTCTATTAGTACCGTATCTCCGGCCGAAACGTCGATGGATTTGCCGTCCACCACGATGGTCCCGACGCCGCCCGTCACCACATACAATTCTTCGGTGTGTTCATGAAAGTGTTGGGTCGCCTCTGTACGCGGAGGCACGATAGTCTTGGCGACGCTGTACTCTCGCCGCTCGATTGCGGCATCCTTACCGACTAATTCAAATGTTTCACACTTGTCTCGCCCCGAGAATGGGCTGATGTCTGAAAGTCGAACACGTTTCATATCATTGACGCCATGAGAATTGCGGCTCGAACCCAAAGAGCTGTGTCGCTTTTTCACCCGAAAACAGTGATCGCGTTAG
>JBCAZB010000115.1:0-7640 GCA_038533315.1 Pseudomonadota bacterium
GCCAGTGAACATGCACATTGGCATATCGGTCGAGCAAAGTTAGCAACGTTGCCCCGCATCCAATCTCAATGTCGTCGCAATGCGCACCCAGGCAAAGAATGGTCAGCTCGGCTTTCGCATCCGACGAGACGGGTAAGGAAAGCATTAGCTTGCAACCTCCGGAAAAAATCGTGTGATCATCGAGCGACGCCACTCATCGATCTGACGCGCCCTCGGTAGTTCGACATCATCATAGGTAATCGGCGAATCTTTGGGTATGTCTCGCCGCACAATACAACCGTCGGAAACACCCATCGGTAATAAGTTCTCTTTGAGCGATGTCTGCATGTTGTCAATCAGCGTGTAGGCCGTAAACCCACCAATTCCGTCGAGTGTCTCGCCGGCCTTCAGATCACGTTTTGCGATCGTGACGGCATCGCAGCAGGGCGGGCCTAACGGCGCAACTGTCGTATCGCCCAGTAATACCGCTCGGCAAACCGTGATTGGCACTTCAAGCTGTGGCAGGTGGTAGGGCGTGTGAAACACGTAGAACGGTCCATCGCCCATTTTCAGATACTGAAGGTACTCGGCTTTCATCGGTTGATCCGAGTAGCCGATGACGAACGCGCCCGTGTGCGGTGCAGCGCCAACCAGATAGTCGACGATGCCGCGCCCCGGTGCAAAAGCATCGTCGGGAAACGCAGGCAGGCAGTGCCGAACATCGTCGCAAGATGGGCCGTACATGCCGCGTGTGCCCACGCCAAAGCCCAGGCCATTGGCGAGTACCGTCAGCTCCATCGACAATTTCGTACCGTCGACAAACGATGTGACGGCTCTCGGTTTCTGCTTGTGCTGTCTGGCAAACTCGGCTTGCGTCTCCGGTGTCCGGTAAGGGTCGTAAAAGCCCTTGAGGTTGCCTGCGCCGACGACCTCCAGACCGATGGTCTTTACAAAGCGTGCGAGATTAGCGGCCACGCCAGGCTCGTCACCGTCGGTATTGGTATAGATTACGCCTTGCTCATCGGCTAGCGCCTTCAGCCAGGGGCCAACGGTCGCGTCCATTTCGCAATTGAGTGCGATCAGGTGTTTGCCCGCACGAATCGTCTGGACGGCAACCCAGGCGCCGTACTCAACCTCGCCAGTCGTTTCGATAACCGCGTCAATTTGACCGCAATCGAACAGCACTTGCGGATCTTCGGTTATCGCATGATCGCCACGCTCGATCACTTGACTCAGTGCCGCGACACTGTCAACCGATCGAACCGATTTGGCACCGGCATTCTCGAGCGCGAGCTGGGCATGCTCGAGCGTACGGTTCACAATGACCGCCAGGTGAATCACGGGAAAAGCGCTCAGGATTTGTGCCGTGATGTGGCGCGCGCTGAAGCCTGCGCCGACCAGGCCAATTCGGATCGGCTGGTTGGCATCAAGGCGCTGCTGGATGGCGCGGTCGACAATAATCATGAGCGGAGGCGCGTTCGGCCTAGATCGTCCAGCGAAGCTCGTCGGTCAGCTTACCTTCGGCGATCAGATGTTTGATATGCGCGATGCGTTTGAACTTGATGCCTTCGTAGTCGTCGGCATTCAGACCGTAGCGGTTATACGATTCATAGCACTGCTCGACACCTTTCAGTGCCGTCCAGCGTGGTTTGAAATCGGGGAATACGTCGCGAATCTTGTCAAAGTTAACGCGATAGCAACGTTCGTCGGGACTTGCGCCCTCCGCATACTCGATATCACAGTTGGGTACTGTATCTTTGACCATCTGCGCGAGATCGCGCATCTGGTAGTTCTCTGTGTTGGTGCCAACGTTGACCGCCAGGTTGTGAGCGACATCGCGTGGCGCGTTCAGCGCGCAGATCACGGCCAGCGATATGTCCTCGATATGGACAAGTGGCCGCCACGGTGTGCCATCGCTTTTCATTAGGATCTTGCCAGTGGTCATGGCCCATGCCACCAGATTGTTGATCACGAGATCGAACCGCATGCGCGGGGATACCCCGTATGCCGTGGCATTACGCATAAACGTTGGACTGAAATTGTCGTCCGCCATCGCTGACACTTCCTGCTCGACCAGCACCTTGGACTTGGCGTAAGCGGTCACCGGGTTAAACGTCGCTGACTCATCAAGAACGTCGTCCCCGGCTTTGCCATACATACTGCAGGACGAAGCAAA
The DNA here is from genome assembly GCA_038533315.1 of Pseudomonadota bacterium. Classification (GTDB taxonomy): domain Bacteria; phylum Pseudomonadota; class Gammaproteobacteria; order Steroidobacterales; family Woeseiaceae; genus CALBPI01. Next base: position 2,156 of record JBCAZB010000115.1, read on the forward strand.
AACGAAGCGTTGCGTACCTGCCTGCTTGGCGGCTTTGGCGATCTGTACGGATGCCAGATGATTGATGTCGTAGGTCAGATTCGGGTTGATGTTGCCCAGTGGGTCGTTGGACAGCGCCGCCAGATGCACCACCGCATCGATACCCTCGAGATCTGTTGCTGTAACATCACGTACATCTTTCTGAATCGTCGGCACGGCTAATGGCTCGTCGCCGTACGTACAGTATCGATAGAGATTCGAGTCGAGTCCGACAACGTCGAAACCGGCATCCAGTAGCATGGGTACCATGACGGTACCGATATAACCCTGGTGGCCTGTGACAAGGACTTTCATAGTGGCTCCTGTGCGAAAGTGGCGGTGGATTCGATAAGACTGCGTCCGTTCAGAGCCTGCCGCCGGCCCGAACTCTGAGCCTGCGGCCGGCGCCCTGACGATCTAGCCAGGAATTATACAATGTGGCCGGCCGAAAACGTTGATGCAGGTCGGGTTCTACTGTGTGACCAAGGTCCGCCGCGTGGGCGCGTCGATCGTGTCAGATAACCTCGATCTCTGGTATCGGAATCACGAACTGACAACCCCATTCGCGGGTGTAGGCGAGTGATTCAGTAATTTCATCCTTCAGATTCCATGGCAGGATAAAAATGTAGTCGGGCTTCGCCTCGGCAATGACTTCGGGAGCCAGAATCGGAATATGCGTACCAGGTGTAAAAGTACCTTGCTTGTAGGGATTACGGTCTACGGTGAACTCGAGGAAGTCCTTTTGCACGCCGCAGTAATTCAGTAGCGTATTACCTTTACCCGGGGCCCCGTAGCCCACCACCTTTTTCCCGGCTTCTCGCGCTTCAACGAAAAAGCGCATGATGTTCCAGCGCGTTCGTGTCACCTGATCTGCAAACTGTTGATAGCGCGCCATCGTGTCCAGGCCATCGTCGATCTCTCGCCGGCGCAGTGCTTTAAGGCGGTCAGTCAGCGGTCGGGTTTCGTCACCTTGATGACGCGCGTAGATACGGAGTGAACCGCCGTGCGTCGGTAGCTCCTCCACATCGAACAACGTCAGTCCGTGCGCTGCAAAAACACGTTCCACGACGAGGAATGAGAAGTAGCTGAAGTGCTCATGGTAGATCGTGTCGAACTGATTGGATTCCATCAGTCGATACAGATGAGGGAACTCCATCGTGATCGTACCGTGCTCGGCCAACACAATTTTCATACCGGCGACAAAGCCATTCAGATCAGGGACATGCGCCAGAACATTGTTGCCGAGTAGCAAGTCTGCGTGTCCATATTCCGCGACAATCTCGCGTGCACTGTCGTCGCCAAAAAACCGTACCGTGGTGCGAATACCTTTTTCGCGCGCAGCTTCGGCGATATTTGCCGCGGGTTCGATACCGAGTACCGGGATCTGTCGTTTTACAAAGTGTTGCAGCAGATAACCGTCATTGCTCGCGATTTCCATCACTTGGCTCTCACCGTCCAACGACAGTTCACCGCACATTTTTTCGACGTAGCGTTCCGCGTGTGCGACCCAGCTATCTGAGAATGAGGAAAAATAGGCGTATTCGCTGAAGATATCGTCAGGCGCGACGAACTCGTCGAGTTGTACCAGTCGGCAGTCTTCACAAACCAGCGCATGCAACGGATAGAAAGGTTCCATGTTGTTGAGCTGCTCGGGTTTGATGTGTGTCTGGCAAAGCGGCGACATACCGAGGTCGACAAAGCTGCGTAAATTGCGCGAGCCACAGAAACGGCAGCATGTGCCAGTGACTGTTTCCGTGGCGGGTGGTTGTGGTGGCGTTTCTAAGGCGTTGCTGCTCACAATCAAAAATCCTGTGCTGTATTGGCCGTTCGTTGGGTCAGTCGACTCGCGTTAATCGTGCTCTTTCTTGTTCCACAATTCCCAAGGGGCGTCACCTCGGGCGTAGGCGCGGTCGAACGAAATCTTGTCTTTAAAGGTGTCCATAGCCCGCCAAAACCCATCGTAAGGGTAGGCGAGCAACTTGCGTTGCTCAATCAGACGGTTGAACGGTTCCTCGACCAACTCATCGCCGTCGTTGATGTAGTCAAAAATCGCGTTACGCATGACGAAAAAGCCGCCGTTGATCCAGAAGTCGTTGTCGGTCAGTTCGCCCAGGCTGGATACGAAACGGTCGTCATCAAACTTCGCAGCGTGAAAGCTCTGCCAGGTTCTGACAGCAGCAAAGCTCGCGATGGCGTCTTTTTGTTTTACTTCATCGATCATCTGATTGATGGGTATATCCGACAGTCCGTCGCTGTAGTTGGCGAGGAACATCTCTTCATCTTCTACAAGATGACGGACCGCCAGTAAGCGCTGACCGATATTCGCATGCATGCCCGTTTCAGCGAAGGTGATCGACCAATCGTCGATGTCGGTGTTGTGCGGCTCAATTGTTCGGCCGCCGTCGCGTAGTGTGAAATCGTTGGAATCTGTTTCCCGGTAGTTCAGGAAATACTCCTTGACGAGGTCGCCACGGTATCCGAGACAAAGGATGAAATCCTTATGCCCGTGGTAGGCGTAATAGCGCATCAAGTGCCAAACAATCGGTCGATAGCCAATGTTCACAAGCGGCTTCGGCGTTACGTCGGAATGCTCTCTGAGCCGTGTTCCAAGGCCGCCGCAAAATATCACTACTTTCATAATATTAACTTCTTTTTATCAAGTGCTTTATATGCTTAGCCCGTGCGTACAGAGGCCATCACTTCGCGCAGCACCGCGGATCTTTGCCACACCAGTCGGCGCAACAAGTATGTGCTCGTTCTGAGTTTACTCCCACGCAGGTCGTCCGCGGCCCAGACGTACTTCAAGTAGCGACCTGTCTGCCGCAGTATCGGTAGACGAAACGATGATTGGCTGGCCGCCCAGAATTGCTTCTGTCGCGCATCGTCCCCGCGATCATGGCTGCTGGACTCTGGGTGCATGCGGCGAAAAAACAGTTGCTCTGGTAGCTCGACGAAGCAGCCGAGCAAGACTAACTCGGCCATAAAGCTGATGTCGCCAGCGGGCAAAGCACCATCGCCGAAAATATTGGTCTTGCGCACGGCATCGGTTCGCATCAGTCCATAGATTGCGTTGGTGAGCCGATAGCTTTCAAAAAATTTTTGTAGTCGTTGTACCGGGTCACCGTCCACTATGTGCATATTGTCATCAAAAGCGCCAAGCTCTGCGTCAGATTCATCGATCAGCATCGTTTTGCCATGACTCAAAACGGCATCAGGGTTGTCCTGCAAAGCCTTGAGGCAGAGCGCGTGCAGCTCCGGCGCTAATAAATCATCTGCGTTGGACCAGCGAAAGTAGGGCGCTCGGGCCAAATCGACAAGCAGAGCATAGTTACCTGCAGCGCCGATATTGGTTTCATTACGATGCACAACGATGCGCGAGTCACGGGCCGCATACGCAGCGCAGATCTCTGCAGTTCCGTCAGTTGACGCATTGTCAGCGATGATCAGCTCAAAGTTATCGTCGGTTTGCGCCAGCACTGATTCGATCGCGGCGGCCAGATAGCGCTCGCCGTTGTAAACCGGCATGCCGACGCTTATCAGAGGCACTTGTTTGCGCTCAGTGTTCACCAAATTCCCCGAATGAATGCCGGCCTACAGAAAGCCTAAAAGACTACCGAAACGGCTGCGCTCGGTATACTAACCGAATCACATTACGTGTTCATCACGCCCGTGTTTCTAGTTAGCGCTTGATGAGCTTTCTTGCGTATTGAACTGATAAATCAAATATTTCTTTTTCAGCGCTATTCTGTGGACGGCCGCTGATGAGCCATAACAATGCAACCATGGCAACGAACAACGTGGCACCTGCAGAGGACGCAAGCAGCAGGTCCGGGACGGTCGCATCGAGACTCGGTAACGCGCGCCAGACACAGTAAAACATCACTAATGCCGCTAGCAGTGGTTTGGAGACCACCCGGGTGAAGCTACCGACCGGGACATTCATTTGGCGTGAGGCCAGCACCGCGTAGGTTGGCATGGCCAAACAAGATGTGGCCAGCATTGCGATTGCGGCCCCGATTACGCCGAAACGTTGATTCAGGTACGCAAGCAGAGGCAAGACAATGAACAGCTGTGCGAGCGATACCAGGCTTACTGTCTTCGGTTTGCCAATCGCCATCAATACTGTAGCAATAGGCGACTGGATCGCCGTGACCGCGCCAAACAAAGCGAGCACCTGAATCAAAGGAATTGCAGCAATCCACTCATCGCCCAAGACAATTGGTGTAAACAATTCCGCTGTCGCGGCGATCCCAAACCCGGTGGGTAACGATAGCAGCGACAAAAGCCCCGCGACACGTACAAACTGCTTACCGATACGCGCCTGATCATCGGCAATTTTTGAGAAACCGGGCAATAGTGCGCGATTAGCTGGCGCCACGAGTTCCGTTGTCGGTAGATTCGAGATCTCATAGGAAATGCTATACAAGCCGAGACCCTTTGCGCCCGAGATGCGACCAATGATCAGATCCGGGCCAACTCGCCGAAACATGTTGACCATATTGTTCAAAAACAGCCACTTGGAAAAATTCATGATGCGGTCGAGTGCTTTGAATGACCAGCGGGGTCGGTAGGGGTGTGCCCAGTAGCTCAGAATCGTCGTTGCAATGCGTGTCGATACTGATCCGATCACCAATGCCCAGTAGGAGCGCAGCCAGAAAGCAAGTGGGATGGTGATCGCGAATCCAATGACCTTTACTGAAACCCGAAACGCGAACTCTTTGTCGAACGTCAGGTGTTTACGAAAATCGACAAGGCCAATGTTCTCAAGGCCCTGCGAAAATGTAGACAAAGACAAGACCGCAAACACGGCGATTAACTCGCTTTGGCCGTAAAACACAGAGGCAGGGTAGGCAAGTAGCAGCAATAGTGTGCCAGCGGCAAGTCCGAGCGAGACGTTTAGCGACCACGCCGTGTTGTAATCATCCGCGTTCGCTTGTTGGTTCTGAATGATTGCGACTTCAAAGCCGAACGTCGTCAACAGTTCGACCATAGCGACAAGCGTCATTGCCATCGCCGCGATACCGAAGTCTTCTGGGTCGAGTAGCCGCACCAGTATCAACGTGCTGATCAAGCCGATGAAGCGGATAGCCAGTTTGGAAAACACCATCCAGGCCGCGCCGAGGGCAGTTTTTCGTCCCAGATTCTCCAATTCGTAATGTGCCTCAACTCATGGTCGCGTACGGATAGTATCGTGTTTGCCCGGAGTGATCGTCGCTTGTGTCACAAAGTCACGTTTTGGCGCGTCGATCGTCATATTTTTCGGTACCATGCTGGCCTTCCGAATTCGTTGACTTTTTGGCATGCAAGCAGATTTCGATGTTGTTGTTGTCGGTGCCGGTGGTGCCGGTCTCCGCGCCACATTCGGGATGGCGGAAAAAGGGCTGAAGACCGCCTGTATCTCCAAGGTGTTTCCGACACGCTCTCACACTGTGGCGGCGCAGGGAGGCATCTCTGCCGCGCTTGGGAA
>JBCAZB010000116.1:0-7551 GCA_038533315.1 Pseudomonadota bacterium
ACGGCGCGCGATCGACACATTGACGCAACGCGATCCGATTGTGCTCTCAACTGGTGGTGGCGCGGTGATGCGGCCTGCGAATCGGCGTCGGCTTGCAGAGCGCGGTATCGTCGTCTATCTGCACACGACCGTCGATCAGCAATGGCAGCGCGTTCGCCATTCGCTGCACCGTCCACTGCTGCGCCAGGAAGACCCTAAGGGCGTGCTAACCGCATTGTTCGATGTGCGCCATCCGCTGTATCTGGCACTCGCTGATATCGTGGTCGATACGGACGGTGCCAAAGTGCCCGCGGTGGCCGAACACATCGTTGACATTTTGCGCACGCACCACAGCTTTGGTGGCGCGTGACGACATCGACTCGCGCGTACCTACTCAATCGCCTATCCTGTGCCTGAGTCGGTCTCTGAAGAGTGTGCGATGTCCGGGCCTGGGCTGAAAACCTTATCTGTTGCGCTGGGTGAACGCAGCTACGATATTCTGATTGGTCGTGATTTGCTCGGCGATGGTGCTGCCATCAACCGGGTTGCAAGAGGCCGTCACATCGTCATCGTTAGCAACGACGTCGTCGCACCCCTGTATCTGGAGCGGCTGCAGACAGGGCTCACAGATCTCGCGGTGCAAGTGCATATTCTTCGCGATGGTGAAGTTCACAAGACGCCCGACGCGATGTTAAGCATCGTCGATGCGGCACTCGCAGCAGGCGCGGGTCGCGACGCTTTGTTTGTCGCGCTGGGTGGCGGTGTCGTTGGTGATATCACGGGTTTTGCAGCGGCAACTTTCATGCGAGGTGTCGACTTTCTGCAGGTGCCCACCACTTTGTTGGCACAAGTCGATTCTTCGGTCGGCGGCAAGACTGGGGTCAACCACCCTTCCGGCAAGAACCTGCTCGGCGCCTTTCATCAACCGAAGCGTGTGTTGATCGATATCGATACGCTGGAAACGCTGCCCGCGCGCGAATTTTCTGCAGGCATGGCTGAGGTGATCAAATACGGCGCCATAGTTGACGCGGCATTCTTTGACTGGCTCACCGCAAACATCGATGCGCTGATGGCACGCGAGCCCGCGGTGCTGCAAAAGGCAATCTACCGGTCGTGCGAGCTGAAAGCACAGATCGTTGCTGAAGACGAAACCGAACAGGGCCGCCGGGCGCTGCTGAATTTTGGCCACACGTTTGGTCACGCTGTTGAGGCGTGTACCGGCTACCAACAATGGTTGCACGGTGAGGCTGTTGCTATTGGCATGGTCATGGCAGCGCGGATGAGCGGCTTGCCTGACGATCAGGTACAGCGCCTGGTCGATTTGCTGGTCGCCGCCGATCTACCGGTTGCGCACCCCGATATACCTGCCAATGCGTTGTACGCTGCGATGGGCCACGATAAGAAAGTCGCGCAAGGCCGCATTCGACTAATTCTTCTCGAGTCGCTTGGCGAAGCGCTGATTACGGCGGACTATGATGACGCTCGTTTGATGGCCGTTTTGGAGGGCAACGCCTAGTGGCTGCATTGGCCAGTTTTGCCGCTCATCCCGCGCGTTCGCTTGGCCGGCGATTCGATGAGACCGATGCGCCCCGACGTGATGCGTTCGCCCGTGACCGCGACCGTATCGTCCACAGCAATGCATTCCGACGCCTGATGTACAAAACGCAGGTGTTTGTGAACCATGAGGGCGACCATTACCGCACACGGCTTACGCATTCTTTGGAAGTCGCGCAGATTGGGCGCACCATCGCGCTGGCGCTCCGTTTGAACGAAACCCTGACCGAAGCGATTTGCCTCGCGCACGATCTTGGTCACACACCGTTCGGACATGCCGGCCAGGATGCTTTGAATGCCTGCATGACCGCTCATGGTGGCTTCGAGCACAATCTGCAATCGCTGCGTATCGTTGACGAACTCGAGGAGAAATATGCCTCGTTCGATGGGCTCAATCTGACGTACGAAACCCGCGAGGGCATTCTTAAACACTGTTCGAAACGCAACGCCGAGAATCTGGGTGACATTGGCCGACGTTTTATCGAGCGAACGCAGCCCGGACTCGAAGCGCAACTGGCCGACATCGCCGATTCGATCGCCTACAACAATCACGATGTTGAGGATGGTGTACGGTCGGGGTTATTGGGCCTCGATGCGCTGATAGAACAACCACTATTCGCCACACACTACGAACAGGTCATTGCCGCGCATCCCGACTTGCCGCTCGACCGCCTGATCCATGAGGTCAAACGCCGCATGATCAGTTTTGTCGTCAACGATTTGATTGAGTCGTCTCGGGCGAACATCGCGGCTGCAGGTGTCGACAGCATCGAAGCGGTCCGTGCGAGCGCGCGTCTGGTGCAGTTCTCCCCAGCGGTCGCTGAGCAACATAGTGACCTGAAGCGCTTCCTTTACCGCAATCTCTATCACCACCCTCAGGTTGTCGAGATGCAGGAGCGCGCCAAGCTGATGGTGCGCACTCTGTATGATCACTACTGCGAAACCCCGGGTGACATCCCCGCGACGTTTCGACATCAAGATGCGGTTTCAGTACCCGCGCTGACCGAACATCGTCGCATTGCTGACTATATCGCTGGCATGACCGATCGTTTCGCGCGTCAGCAATTCGAGCGTATTACCGCCACCGTCGGCTAAAACCTCTGCGGTAGTGTCGCCGCTGCGCTAAAATGCCCGCGGGACAAGAAGACAATCACGGACACACGATGAGCCACGCTATCGCGCCGGAAGATCGCCTGATCTTTGCGCTGGATGTCGCCAACACCGAACAAGCCAAACAAATGGTCGAAGAATTGGGCGACGCAGTTCAGTTCTACAAAATCGGCCTCGAGCTCGCGATGCGCGAGGGCTATTTTGAGTTGCTTGATTGGTTGGTCGCTCGTGGCAAGCAGGTCTTCATCGACGTTAAGTTGTTTGATGTGCCAGCGACGGTTGCGGCGGCGGTCAGAAACCTGTCCGAGCGTGGCGCGACGTTTTGTACCGTTCACGGCAATCAGTCGATCATGGAAGCGGCCGCGGCTGAAAAAGGCGCTTTGAAAATTCTCGCGGTGACTGTGCTGACGAGCCTCGACCGTGGCGACATGGATGACCTCGGTTTCGATTGTGATATTCCGGAATTGGTGTTGTCACGTGCCCGCCGCGCCCTCGAAGCCGGCTGCGATGGTGTGATTTCATCGGGCCTTGAAGTGCCGAGACTTCGCCAGCACGTCGACAATAAGCTGCTGGTGATCACCCCCGGTATAAGACCGGTCGAAAATCGCCCAAGCGATGACCAGAAACGCGTCGTCAGTGTCGAGCAGGCCTTTGAAAACGGCGCCGACTACATCGTGGTGGGCCGACCGATTCGCAATGCGCCGCAACCTCGCGCGGCTGCCGAGGCGATCGTCGAGACCATCCGCCAGCAATTCGCTCGCTAGTCTTAGACAGCCAGCAACGCATTTCATCAGGGGACTACTGAGATGACAGAACTGAAGAACGACCTATTCCTGCGCGCGTTATTGCGCGAGCCTGTTGAGCGCACGCCGATCTGGATGATGCGTCAGGCGGGTCGCTATTTGCCGGAATACCGTGCGACCCGTGCAGAGGCCGGCGATTTCATGTCGTTGTGTTCCAATCCGGAGCTGGCCTGTGAAGTGACGCTGCAGCCATTGCGCCGCTACCAGTTCGATGCCGCTATTTTGTTTTCCGATATTCTGACTATTCCGGACGCCATGGGGATGGGGCTGTACTTTTCGACTGGCGAGGGACCCAAGTTCAAGCGAACGATCGATACGGCGGCCGACGTCAAGAATCTGCCGACTCCGGATGTGAGTGACTCGCTCGACTACGTGATGGCTGCGGTGAGCAAGATCCGGGCAGCGCTCGACGGCAGCGTACCACTGATTGGTTTCGCGGGCAGTCCATGGACCGTTGCGACGTACATGATTGAAGGCGGTAGCAGCAAGACGTATTCCAAGGCGAAGGCGTTGTTGTATAGCGATCCCGAAACCGCGGATCTGCTGATGAAAAAACTGGCGCAGACAACGACGGATTACTTAAATGCCCAGATCCGGGCGGGTGCACAGGCGATTATGGTGTTTGATACCTGGGGCTCAGTGTTGGAGCCGGACGCCTATCGGCGCTTTTCACTTGCCAGCATGCAGCAGATCGTGGACGGTCTGATTCGGGAACATGACGGTCGTCGCGTGCCGGTGGTGTTGTTCACGAAAGGTGCCGGCACACGGCTGCGTGCGATGGTGGATACGGGTTGTGATGGCCTCGGCGTCGACTGGACCACTGACCTTGGCGAGGCGCGCGAACTCACTGGCGACAAAGTGGCATTGCAGGGCAATCTAGACCCGTCTCTATTGTACGCGAGCGACGAAGCCATTCGTGATGGTGTCATTCGTGTGCTGGAAAGCTATGGCAAAGGCCCGGGCCACGTCTTTAATCTCGGCCATGGTATTCATCCCGAGATCGATCCGGCCAAAGTCGGCGTCATGGTTGATACCCTGCGCGAACACAGCCCCCGCTTCCACAGCTAGTCACGATGGATGCGTCCATGACCGACGCAGAAAAGATCCGCGCGCGACGTTTGCGGCGCATGAAATGGTTCGCGCATTTGCTGCTGCTGACCATGTTAGCGATTTACATTGTCGCAGGGCTGTTACAGCCCACGTATCCATGGCTCGGTTACGTGCGCGCGTTCGCCGAAGCGGGCACCGTTGGGGCGCTCGCAGACTGGTTTGCCGTGACGGCGCTGTTCCGAGAGCCGATGGGTTTGCCAATTCCGCATACTGCAATTATCAAACGGCGCAAAGATGACATCGGCGAGACGCTGGCTGATTTCATCGGCACCCATTTCCTGAGTCGCGAGGCACTGTTACCGCGCTTGCAGAACATCGATATTGTTGGCGTTACCGCGGATTGGCTGTCTCGCGGCGACAACGCAGCACGACTCACCGAAGATGTCGCGACGATGTTGCGTCGGGTTGTACGCACCGGAGACAACACGGCGTTGCGCGCGCTCGTTAAAGACAACCTGCGCGGCACGCTGAACGATATGCAGATCACGCCGCTACTCGGACAGTTGCTGGAATTGCTTGTGGTCAATGACCCGGACGATACGTTACTTACGGGTATCGTCGAGTTGGCGCGGCAGCAGTTTGATGACAATCGTGTCGGATTGCGCAGCACCGTAGGCGAGCGTACGCCATGGTGGATTCCCGGTTTTGTCGACGAGCAGATCTACCGCAGACTGGTCAACGAGGTCGAAGAAGCACTCGCCGACGACGATAGCCAGGGCGAGCAGCGGGCGCGTGAGCACCTGCGGCGCGTATTAACCGATGTTGTAGATGCGTTGAAAAATGACGAAGAGCTGATCGAGCGCGGCGAGCGGCTGAAGAGTGACCTGCTCGAGCATCCGCAGCTCGCTCGCTATCTATCGGCCGTCGTTAACGACATCAGCAGCTTCTTGCTGCGCGAGGCGCAAGATCCGGAATCATCTTTCCGCCAACGCCTGACCGGTGCGCTGGTAGGCTTGGGCGACAGCATGGCCAAAGAGCCTGAGCTTCGAAATGAGATCAACACATCACTGCGTGATGCCGGCCTCTACACGATCACGCGTTATCGTGATCAGATCACGCGCGTCGTTTCGGAAACGGTCAGGAACTGGGATGCCGATACGGCTGCCGATTTGATTGAACAACGAGTCGGCCGCGACCTGCAGTTCATCCGCATCAACGGGACTTTGGTGGGCGGTCTGGCGGGGCTGACGCTGTATACGCTGTGGCATGCATTCGTTTGATGGTTGGAAAGAAAGCACTCAATCGGGATTCTCGATGACGCCGAGATTACCTTTTCGAACAGGCTTCTTTTAAGGTGTATTGATCTTGAAGAGGGGCGCCATGTTATTACGACGAATCACCAAGCACGTTAAGCAGCAGGATTGGTTCGCTGTGTGGGTCGACTTCGTCATTGTTGTGATCGGTGTGTTTATCGGTATCCAGGTTGCGAACTGGAATGAAGCACAAAAGAGCCGGCAGGCAGTTCAGGCCTACAAGAAACAATTGATCACAGACATGGAATTATCCATCGCTCGAAATCAGTTTCAGGTCACTCAAGGGAGACAGGAGGTCGAGCAGCTTGATTTTGTTTTAACCGCATTGACGCGTTGTGAACTCTCGGAATCAGACAAACCCGTGTTCGCTGCTGGTCTGTATAACATGGGCAAGTATGATTTACCGATCATGGTCACCAGTACGATCGATGAGCTCAAAGCGACCGGTAATTTCCCGTTGATTGGAGACAGCGAACTTCGGCGCAAGATATCGGAAACCGTACGTGAGTATCAAACAAAACTGGCGATTAACCCACAACTCGCGGGACGCACAATTCCCAGTGTGAATTACGTACGTACACGGGTACGGTTCCTATTGGATGAGCACCGTCCGCGACTACCGGAGATTCAAGCGAGCAAGGCTGTGTATGACTTTGAGGCGTTGTGCACTGATCCAACTTTCTTGAATGCGGTCACAACGGTCCGGGAGATGACGCTTGCCATCATCGGCCTGAATGGGCAGATGGCGGAATTCCAGCAAGCCTTGCTGACCGACTTGTTGCAGGAGTAATTGGTAGACCTCTTGCCGACTTGGCTGGGCTAAGGTGCAATACCTGTCGGCGATTTAATTTTCTCACCCAATGAGGTTCGTTCGAAAAACAACTCCCCGCCCTTGATCGATCTGCGTCTGCGTTCTTCACTTAACCGCCACCTATCCGAGCAACAGGAATTGTTTTTAGAGCGAGTGGTTTCGAGGAAGCAAAACAGATCGCTGTTGCTCTAGTCATGTAGGCCAGCGATTCAGTGTCTTCGCTCAATACGATTCGCTCAGAAAACGACCCGCTGACCTTTCAAGACCACTAAATCACCAACTACCCGTTATCCCTAAGCTCGCGGCGCAGGATCTTGCCGACATTGGTTTTCGGCAATTCATCCTTGAATACGACCTGCTTCGGCACTTTGTAGCCGGTCAGGTTTTCGCGGCAATAGGCAATGACGCTTTCGGACGTGACACTATCGTCGGATTTGACGACAAAGACTTTGACGATCTCCCCTGACTTCTCATCCGGCTTGCCGACCGCGGCAACCTCGAGCACACCGTCCATCGCGGCAATGACGTCCTCGATCTCGTTCGGATAAACGTTAAAGCCGGAGACAAGAATCATGTCCTTCTTGCGGTCTTCGATAAAGACGAACCCTTTCTCGTCCATGCGACCGATATCGCCGGTGCGTAGCCAGTCGCCCATCATGACCTCGGCGGTTGCCTCGGGGCGTTGCCAGTAACCCGCCATGACCTGCGGGCCGCGAATACAAATCTCGCCCACTTCGTTGATGCCCAGCTGTTTGCCATCGTCATCGAAAATGCCGACTTCGGTGGACGAAATCGGCAAACCAACGGCACCGTTAAAGGCCGGCTCGTCGACAAACGGGTTGATGACCGCGGCAGGCGAGGTTTCGGTGAGGCCATAGGCCTGAATCAAGTGCGTGCCTGTCACCTCATGCCATTTTCTGGCGACGGCTTC
>JBCAZB010000117.1:0-7469 GCA_038533315.1 Pseudomonadota bacterium
GGTTTGCGCCGATTTCGTTTTGTATTGGGAGCATCGGCTCTATCATGAGGTGAAAGCGCTATGGCCCGTTCACGCGGTACACCACTCCGTCGAGACACTCGACTGGCTGGCCGGTTCACGCGGGCATTTTATTCAGGTGTTCTCCGAGCGGGCGATGGTGATGATTCCGCTGTACCTGCTCGGCGCGGATCAGGCCGCACTGAATGCCTATGTCGTGTTCGCCGCATTGCAGGCGATCCTGATTCACAGCAATTTGAAGTTTTCGTTTGGGCCTTTGCGCTATGTCTTCGTGACACCACAGTTCCATCATTGGCATCACAGTTCGGAAAAGCCGGCGATCGATACCAACTATGCCGCGCATCTGGTGATCTTCGATAAGCTGTTTGGCACCTACCATATGCCCGGCAAGCACTGGCCGGCCGAATATGGCACCACGAAGAAACTGCCGCGGTCGGTGTGGGGGCAGTTGATGTATCCGTTGAGTGCGTTCCGGTCAAAGCCGGCGGAAGACGTTTAGCTAGTTCAGTCGCGTGCGTAGGTCGGCGATCGTGGCACGCCACTCAGCGTCCAAGTCTGCATCGTCGGCGTAGAGCTGCGCCAGTTCGCTGTTGTTTTTGTTGAGTACACGGTCGAGTACCCCACGCGCACGCTCGAGTGTTAGCGCATCCGGTTTGTCCTTGCCTTTCGCCCAAGCGGCGATCTCCGCGGGCAATGCCTCGGACGGCTTGCCATTGACCGTTGCGATCACTTCAGCCGACGCTAAGCCGAATGCCGCTTCTTGCGCACCGACATAGCCGTCGTTGTAGGCGATATCGAGCATGCTCATCGCCATAAAGTCGTAACCGCGTTTTGGGTCTTCGAGAAACAGGTCGACGTAGTCGAGCGCATCGTCATTGTCGAAAATGCCTGCGCCCCAGGCGCCGGCGAGCGCGGACGTGGTCAGTGCGATTGCTACGGCCGTAAAGAGAAGCTTTCTGATCATCGATTTTGCCCCCGATCAATGTGTCGCTCTGCTGAGCGTACCACCGTTCACGCGCCCATGAGCAGACGGCATGTCCTCAAGTTTGTACAAGCGACGCAGCAGGCCAGCGCAGACCAATACTGATCGATGCCAGTATGATCGTATGTCCGCCGACGACTGCCAGGAATAATCCGATGGGATGATTGGGTACACCGCGACTCAGCAGGTAGGCGAAGTAGCCGGCTGCGATCAGATTAGCGGCGAGCGCCACGCGCTGCGCCCAGATCGCGTGTCGCCAGATCCAAACGCAGAAGCCAAGGTTGATGACGCCTGTCGATAGCAACAAAATGCCTGGCGCCAGCAAAGCCAAGCGTGACTGTGCGGGGTCGATTAGTCGGTCCCACACCGCTGCGAAATGTCCCCATGCGCCAGCGAGTAGCAGCGCCCCAACCACAACGCCGCCCACGGCGGCAATGTGATACAGCGCGTTGCGCTCAGAAGCCGACATCGCGTCCACCGACTTTGGCGAGACCGCATTCGTAGGCGAACACGACCGCCTGTGCGCGATCGCGTAAACCCAGTTTGGAGAGCACACTCGACACGTGTGATTTCACCGTTGCGACACCGATGTGCAAGCTGTCGCCAATCTCCTGGTTATTCTTGCCATCGGCAATTGATTGCAGCACATCGCGCTCACGACCGGTGAGTTGCTCCAGTCGTGCGGCATAGTCTTGTTCGGCACCGAGTTCGTTGGCAAAGCGTCCGATGAGTCGCCGGGTAACGGCAGGGTCGAGCATGGCGCCGCCGTCAGCCACCGTACGCACGGCCGCGACTAACGACTCGGGAGGAATATCTTTCAACACAAAGCCGCTCGCACCCGCGCGCAGGGCACGATACACATATTCATCGGGATCGAATGTCGTCAGGATGATCACACGCATGCTGTCATCGCCGTCGGCGAGGATCTGTCCAGTCGCCTCGAGGCCATCCATCTCTGGCATACGGATATCCATCAGGATAACGTCAGGCCGGTGCTCTCTAGCGGCGGCGATCGCCTCCAGGCCATTCGCGGCTTCCGCCACAACATCGATGTCAGGCTCGTTACCAAGCACCATGGCAAACCCGCGACGTACCAGTGCTTGATCATCGACGACCAGAATCCGCAACGTCATGTCTTGGGGCTCCGTCTCGGTAGTACAGCATGGACCTCAAAGCCCCCGCCACTTGCTGTAGCATCGAGCGTGCCGCCGAGCAGTGTCGCCCGTTCGCGCATGCCGATAATCCCGTGTCCCCCGTCGCTCGCGCCATTTGTACCACGACCATTATCGGTCACGCGAAGGTCGACCGCGTCATCAGCGCCGGTGATAGTGACAGCGACACTGACATCTGCGCCGGCATGTTTGATCACATTAGTGAGTGCTTCCTGCACGATGCGATAAATCGACAACTGGATTCTTGACGGTAGCGAATCCAATTCGCCGGACTGCTCCAGCGTCACGTTAGGACCTACTTCACCAACCTGCTGCACCAGCGCTGGCAATTCAGCAAGCCCGGGTTGTGGTGCGAGTGCTTCGGTATCCTCAGCGGGCCGCAGCACGCCCAGCAAACCGCGCATCTCCGTCAGCGCTTGTCGTCCGGCATTCTCGACAGCAGCCATCGCATCGCCAGCGGCCGTCGGGTCGGATTCAGTAATCGTGCGCGCTGCGCCGGCCTGGACGGTCATCAGGCTGACCTGATGCGCGACGACATCGTGCATCTCTCGTGCGATGCGCGTGCGTTCGGCGGCCACGGCACGCTCGGCTTCGGTGTGTTGTTCGCGTTCGAGATGTTGCGCGCGTTCTTCCAACAGTCTGAGGTACTCGCCTCGGAACCGCATGCGGCGTCCGACGTACCAAATACCAATGGCGAGTCCAGCGGCAATGGTGTCACCCACGTCCGGCTCCGTGACTAATTTCAAGTCGATTGCAACAAACACGAATGCTGCGACCATACCCGCGAAGCTCACACGTCGGTCTGCTTCGTAGCGGCCGAGGCTATATAGCGTGAAGGTCAGTGCGACGATACCGTCCGCGAGCGGTGACACCAGCATGAGCACCGACGCAGCCAGCACGATGCCATGGACCAGCGTTGCGTGACTGCGGCGCCACAACAATGAATAACTCGCAGTAAATGCAACGAGCCAGCTGCCGACGCCGACGAACGTACTCATGTCGAGATCGTCGCGCGCCGTCCACATCGATAAATTCAGCGTGAACGCGAGCAACGCCATGCCAATGTCGGTGCCGTGCGGGTAGCGCTCAAATGGCGTGCGCAGCGGTTGACGCAAGCCGACCTCGGCTACTGTTCGTTCGCGCAATGATTCGACCATAGCGAAAGGCTACGCCAGTGTGGGTTGGCTGTCATGCCCCTTGCGATGGACGCGTTGCAACTCGGCTCTCCTACTTTTGGCGGAGGTGGATTTCACGCTGTCGGCCGATGTGCTGCAGCGCCTTGCTGCTCAGAATGGGCTTCATTGTGGGACAGGCATTCGGAGTAGGGTCATGAGTGAAGCCGTGATGGTTCAAAGAGTAGATACAGAGGCTGCAGGCCGTCAGGTGGTCTTGTGGTCGGCGAGAGTTTGGTTTGGCGTCGCGACGATTGGTCATTGGCTGTTCGTTGCCTACATTCTGGCCGTTTTTTATCCCCCGATTGCCGCGAAAGGTCTGTCGGGTTTGGAGGGTCTGCATCTACCATCCGGTTTCGTTGAGGGCGATTGGCTCGGCAACCTCGCGGTTGTCAGCCACGTTCTGCTGGCCGCATTGGTGATCGGCGGTGGTCCGCTACAGTTGATCCCGGCGATTCGGCAGCGTTTTCCACGTTTCCACCGCTATCTGGGACGTAGCTATGTTGCAGCAGCAGTCGTTAGTGCGAGTGGTGGCTTGTATCTCACCTGGACCCGCAGTCCGATTGGTGATGTCTGGTCCAAACTCGGCATCACGGGTGACGGCGTTCTCATTCTGTTGTTTGCGTTCATCGCGGTGCGACATGCCATGGCGCGGCGTATCGTGGACCATCGTCGCTGGGCGATGCGTTTGTTCATGGTGGTGAGTGCCGTTTGGTTCTTCCGTGTTGGTCTGATGTCGTGGGCAACGCTGACCGGCGGGATCGGCATCGATTGGGACAGCTTCACTGGTCCATTCCTGTACTTTCTTGGCTTCGCGCAGTACCTATTGCCGCTGGCGATGCTGGAATGGTATTTCCGTTGTCAGCGTGAGGTATCCAGCGGCGAGCGGTTCATGTTTTCCGGCACAATGTTCGTGCTGACTGGCATCACCGCGATCGGCATATTTGCTGCGACGATGGGTATGTGGCTGCCGGCGATGTAGCAGTGTGAGATCGGCTAGCTTGATGATGCTCTATTGAGTCGGCTTGCTCGGAACTCGGCAGGCGCCATGCCGGTGTCAGCGCGGAAGGCGCGATTGAAAGCGCTCTGGCTCGCATAGCCGACAGCCGCGGCGATATCGGTGATTGGTATGTCGGTGGTTGCCAGCTGCTCGCGCGCCATGATGATACGAATCCGTCGCAAAAGACTACTCCAACTCATACCGGTTTCGTCACGTATCCTCCGCGATAGTGTTCGCGCAGACGCATGGGCCGTAGCCGCAATGTCCGCCAGTGCGACATCCGTCGATGCGAGCCGGCGTGTTGCTGTGATTGCTCTCTGGACGATCGCAGTGCGACCGTTCGGTATCCAGTCGTTGTTACCCGAAACGACGCAGCCGCTGACGGTGTCCAACAGTACGGTAAGGAATCGATAGTCCGGTTCAGTAAATGCCGCTTCGTCGTGTTGCCATCGACGACAATGCAACACCATTTCTCGCGCCATCGCAGAGAGTTCGATCACCTGTACGGTATCGGGCAGCGACATCGGCAGTGTCGTATCGAGTAGTAGCGAGCAACAGACGATAGACGAAGGGACGGTGGCTTCGACTCTCGTGTGGGCTGGTATCCAGGCAGCGTTGGTTGGCTGAAGAGACCAGGTGTGCTCGTCCGTCGATAAATGCATGACACCTTCGGCCGCATAGGCGAGATAGTGTCGATCGAACTCGAGAGGAATGCGCGTAGTCGCAGGCACGGTCTGATAAATGCAATCCAACGGTTTGGTTGGCGTGGTCGTCGTCATGATCAGACTCTATCAGCTAATTGTCCTGAGTCGCGGACCACTTTTCGGGTTGCCAGCGTGATTGGCGCGTTGGGGCAAGCATTCGATGAACGCTGCAAAGCAGTCATGACATTCGGGCGCTAATGTGGGCTGCGTCAGTCAAAAAATCCTGGGTACCAACACCCTGAAGCAGAGAGTCAACATGATCAGGACAATACTTATGACATCGATACTATCTACCGCAGCTTTGGCTGGAGAAACACCACCGATGGCAGGGGCCGAGCTTGCCGGTCTTCTGACGGGCAATACGGTCTATATTCTCGTGCCGCCTAAGACCAACGATGAGTCGACGGAGAGCCTTGTACCCTTCAAGTTCGGTGCTGATCGCTCTGCCGTCGCCCGTTTGTCGAATGACACGACCCTGGTTGGTACATGGACGATAGACGGTGACCAGTACTGTGTCGATTGGAACAATGGTCCAAAGAACAGTTGCAGTCGGCTCCTACGCAGTTCAACCATGATCCGTATCGTCGATGCCGCCACCGGCGACCCAAGGGGCCGTATCGCGAAAATCGTGCCTGGAAATCCTGAGCGACTATGAACCGCTCAGCTGCTGTTCACTTATTATGCGATCCCATTTCATCGACGTAGCGCCTATCGAACGGCAACAGTGATACGCTAACCCTAAGCATACGGGGGGCAGAGTGATGCGTTTACTGTTCAGTTTTGGCTTGAGCTGTCTGTTGTTGAGTGCCGCGGTAAGTGCCGCGGTAAGTGCCGCGGAGCTCGGCACCAATGTGACTTCGGTCGTCGTCTATCAGGATGGCGCCACAGTGACGAGGGAGGCGCAGGTCAGTTTGCCGGCAGGCGGTGACACCCTTCAAATTGTTGGGCTGCCACCCGGGCTCAGCGTGTCGGATGTTCGTCTTGCCATAAGCGAGCCAACCGTTCGCCTGGGGCAGGTTCGTGTATCGCTGGAACCCCGCAACGCGTCGTTCAACGAGGCTTACGTTGCAGCAGAGCGTGCCGTGCAGGAGCAACAGCTCGTGTTGCAGGCATTGTTGGATGAGGACGAGGCGGCGCGCCGCGAGCTTTCGTTTCTACAAGGCTTTGCAGAAGGCTATTCCGGTGATCTCGCATCACAAGGCAATGCCGATCCCGCCAGTTGGCGCAGTGCACTCGTGTTGCTACGCGAGGGCACAGAAGATGCCCGCAGACGCCTGCGTGACAATACGCTGAAACGCATTGCGGCCGAGCGCGAACTGAGTAAACTCAAGCGCGAACTCTCGCAGATCACCGGCGGTGAGCGGCGCGAAAGCATCGTGGCCATGGATGTCAGTAGCCCGCGCGCAACGACGGCGACCCTGTCACTTTCCTACGATACCGAATACGCCAGTTGGTCCTCTGTCTACGAAGCGCGAGTTGACAGTGCGGACCGCAAAGTGCGCCTGCTGCACACCGCGCAAGTCGAACAGCGCACCGGTGAAACCTGGCGCGGCGTTGATATGACGTTGTCGACGCGTCGCATTGCCAGCGGCGAATCGTTGGAATGGCCGGACAGCGAATTTGTGACCCTGTATGAGCCGGTGCGTAAGCAATCAAGTGCCGGGCAAAGTATCGCTGACGGTGTCGAAGAAATTGTTGTCACAGGCTCGCGGATCGTCTCGAGCAATAACGTCGAAGTCAGCGATTTCTCGGTGGACTACAACATTCCGGGGCGCGTCACGCTGTCGAGCAATGCCGACAACGCCAGCAGTTTCGATATCGACAGCTACGATGCCGATATTGAATTGGTGACAACGGTAATCCCGGTGTCATCCACGCTGCCGTTTCTTGAGGGCAAGTTCACGCATGCTGCCGACGCGCCGATTCAACGTAGCCGAGTTCGCGTCTATCTGGATGGCGCCTTTGTTGGTGTGTCTGACAAATCGTATGTGCGGCCCGGTGAGGAGACTTCGGTGTCTCTCGGCGAAGACCCGTTTGTACAGGTGCGCATCTTGCCTCAGGGGGACTTCGAACAAAAACGCGGCGTTTTGCGTCGCCGACAATTTCAGACAACACATGACATCTATGAGTTAACCAACCGCAGAGCCACCCCAACGACTATTGAAGTCTACGGTCGTTACCCAGTTTCTGAGAATCGTGCGGTCGAAGTCACGATCGGTGATGACGCGACGCCGCCGGATCAAACGGATGTGTACGACAGCCCGGGCATCGTGCAGTGGCGCCGAACACTAGGCGGGCAGGAGTCGTGGCGCATCACGCATCAATACACGATTAGCTACCCCGAGGATGCAACGCTGGATCGGCGCTTTGACTACGAATAAGGTGCGAGGCTAGACCCGCAGCGCCAGTTATCCGACAATC
>JBCAZB010000118.1:0-7465 GCA_038533315.1 Pseudomonadota bacterium
TAGTTTGAATAAAGTCGTTCCCGCCCAGATGGTTGTCGCCCGCGGAAGCGTGAACCTGCATGACGCCTTCAAACTATTGTCCGCAGCGTCATTGAGGAATGGCGGCTCAAAGAGAAGCACATGCCGCTGAACGATCTGAGCGATCTTCGTGCCGCATCGGAACGAACAATGCAAGAGCTGAGCACCAGTCACGACGCAACGCTCAGGGTACGCTTGAGCGATCAGGAATATCAGTCAGAATGGTCACGCGACCGATTCTCGGTTGAGAGCAAGGCGTTGATCGAGCGATTGCGAAACCCCGTGGCGGTCGCAATGAGAGACGCGGGCCTTTCGACAAACGACCTAGACGCCGTCATCCTGGTCGGTGGCGCATCCAGAATGCCCCTCGTGCGCACACTTGCCGCGCAGATGCTAGGAAAACTCCCGCTGGTCAACGTCAACCCAGACGAAGTGGTCGCACTTGGCGCCGCCGTGCAGGCAGGACTGATGCAAGGTGATGGGGCGCTCGAAGAACTCGTTCTGACCGATGTGGCACCTTATTCGCTAGGAGTCAGTACACACAATGAACACGCGCGTGATGAGGGCGACTTGTTCTTCAGCCCGATTATCGAGCGCAACACGCCCGTGCCCGTCAGTCGCGTGCAAACGTATTACACCGTTGCCGACAATCAACGGCATATTAGTGTGCAAATTTATCAGGGCGAAGCGCTCAAGGTTCGCGACAACATTAAGCTGGGAGAGCTGAGTTTGCAGGTTGCGCCTGCGCCGGCGGGACATCAGGCTTTTGACCTCAGATTCACCTACGATATCGACGGTCTCCTGGAAGTCGATGCAACGATTCGGGAAACCGGCCAAACGAGAACGCTGGTGATCGAACGCTCTGGCGGCTCGCTATCGGAAAAAGACATACAAAAGCGTTTGCGGGAGCTGTCACATCTGAAAATTCACCCAAGAGATCAGGTAGCCAATGCAGACGCGATCGCACGCGCGGAGCGCATGTATCAGGAACACCATGGCGAGCTGCGGCAGGCCATTGCGACGCTGATTCAGCAATTCGAGCACATCATGGAAGCTCAAGACCCGCGTAAAATAGAACTCGCGCGCGAGCGGTTTCTCGCGCGATTAGACGAGATCGAGCAGCTACCGGTGTTTTGATAGGTCGCTACGAGAAACCCGTTAACCATTGACCGAAGCCAGCATTACTATAGTCCTGTAGCGGGTCTCCAATACACCTGCAGCACGCAAACGATCCAGCGCCTGACAAACCCTCGCACGGGATACGCCCAACGAAAATACGAGGTCTTGTTGTCGCATCGGCAAAACACCATCACCGAATCCACCTAGGCGTTGCACCCGCGACAGTAATCGCACAATCTGCTGTTCGACAGACCGATGTCGGAGGTCATCGCTGAAGTCAAGCGCCTCATAAAGACGTTGTGTCACGGTCGCTGTCACCGCCCGCGAGAAACGCGGCTCACGCTTATAGAGATGATCAAACTGCCGCTGTGTCAGTGACAAGATCTCGGTGTCGCCGAACGCGTCAGCATGATAAGCACGCGGACGATCCGCGAATAGCGTCGCTTCTCCGAAGCAATGACCAGCACCAAGAATAGCCGTCAGATAGTAATCCCCCGACTCGGTGTACAAACCGAAGCAGACGCGCCCGTGCAAAACAATGGATAGGCCAACCGACATCGTTTGCTGCGTGTGGATCACCTGGCCATCCGCAAAGTGACGGCGTGCACCGATGGCTTTTAGTTCCGCCAGCAATCGGCGTGGCATCAACGCCAAAAGGCTATCGTGTACGGTCATCAGCAAATCTTAATTGTCTATTTATAGACATTCTATGCCATACAGTTCGATTAGTCTTAGTGTCGGTTACGGGGCGCACGGCTGATGGACAAACTCGCGATACTACTTATCTTTGTGGGCTTTGCTCTGCTGGAGATTTTCTCGACACGCTTGTTTGCCAAGCCGGGGCAAACGCGTGATGACGCTGTTGTGGAGATCGTCAGTGTGCTCGTCTTGCTGGTTATCACACAACCATTGGCGTTGGCCGGCGGCGGCTACATCGCAAGTTTGATTTGGCCAGATGCCGCTGGCGCATTGGCAACGATACCGCTAATCGCTGCTATCGGGCTATTCCTGATCTTCGACGACATGACACAGTACTGGTGGCATCGCTTGTCGCATACGGTGCCATGGCTCTACAAACTGCACCGCCCGCATCACAACGCCAACTACTTGTCGGTACGCGTGGTTTATAGAAACAATATCTTCTACTACGCACTGATGCCTGGGCTGTGGTTCTCGGGCGCACTCATCTATCTTGGGCTAGGCTGGGTCTACGCCGGCTACATCGTCGTCAAGATGCTCGTCATCACCGGCGCGCACTGCGATGTTCGATGGGACGAGCCGCTGTATAAGATTCGCTGGCTTGCACCAGTCATGTGGGTGGTCGAACGCGTAATCTCCACACCGGCGACACATAGTGCGCATCATGGTAAGCACGCCAGTGATAACGCGACACACTACAAGGGCAACTATGGCAACTTGCTGTTCTTTTGGGACGTGTTGTTTGGAACTGCAAAAATTACTCGCAGTTATCCCGAGCAAATTGGCGTAGAAAACCTACCGAAGACAACGGCAAGCGAACAACTGTTGTGGCCATTGGTGCGCACGAACGAGTCACCGTGACGATACCGACTCTTTTTGCGCTAGCTCCCGTTCGCCAAATCTGAGCGCTCCAGCCTGCCCTCAACGAACGCGTCGATCACGTCATAAACCTGCTCCGTGTCTTCCAGTTCCGAAAAGTGGCCGAGTGCTGGAAACGCACGATAGACGACATTGTCGGACATACCTTTGGCAGATACTTCGTTGCCGGGCGGGTGCGAGCCATCCGCGAGCCCCCAAAGAGCGAGTGTTGGCTGCTGCGGACGTCCCAGGTTTACATTAGGGTCCATGTAACTCTGATAAGCGCTCGCGAGCGACCACATTGCGCCATGGCGCATCGACTCAGCCGAACAGGCACAGAGACTGGGTACTTTGCTTTTGTCACCCACTGATAACGCAAACCAATCCGGCATACGTTTCGGTGCCAATCGCTTCATGACAAACTGGCCGATAAAGGGCTTGGCGAGAATACGTTTCGGGTCTCGTGCTGCTTTCCAGCGCTGAAATGCCGCGACATCGGCGGTTTGCATCAAGACAAGTTTGTTTACTAGCTCCGGATATCTCACCGCAAGATCGACAGCGGCAAGGCCCGCCACACAAGAGAATGCGAGGATGATGCCGTCGCCTGCTACGTCCCGCAGAAACTGCGCCACGTCGTCGTTGGTTTCTCGCCAGCGGAACGTGAAATTTGTGGCGGGTACAGAAAAGCCCATGCCGGGTAATTCCATGACGATGACCCGGTACTTCGGCGTGAACTTGGCGAACAGCTCGTCGTACATCTCGAGTGTCACCGGCGGGTCGGCCGCAAAGACAATCGTCGGACCATCACCGTGTTCGCGATATCGATAAGTGACTTTCGGGGTAGAGTAGAAGCGCACATCTTGCCTGGATCGCGAGGCCCATCCTGACTGAAACCGCGCCGTTTTTCGTACGGCGCCTGCCGTATCCATTCTTGTTGCAAGTCGTCGTAACCAGGTCATCGGTCATTAACCATCCAGCCTAAAATTGCATAGTCACTGCTACCGCATACTTCTGCTATGCTCATTTTTGCAAAGCAGCTTTACTAAATTGGAACACTCTATGTTGGACTGGAACGCCGTACGCTATTTCGTCACGGTCGCTCAAAGTGGCTCGCTCACCGAGGCGAGCAAGGCGCTAAACACTTCTGTTGCGACATTGTCGCGGCGAATCGACCAATTGGAAACGCAGGTCGGCACAGCACTGTTTCGTAGAGGACCCAATGGCACGAACCTCACAGACGCCGGGCAATCGTTGCTGGCACATGCAGCGCCTGGCGCCCGTCATCTGGCACGACTGTCAAGGGTGGCGCGCGAGCTTCGCGACGGCACCGACGAGATACCCGTGCGTATTACATCAACAGAATCAATGATTGCTGATGTACTCGCGCCATGCGTTCCCGACCTGATGGACAAACATCCTGCGATCCGACTTCAGCTCGATGTTTCGAACGCGCTGACCGACATCCAATCGGGTGATGCTGATATCGCGATCCGAATGGTACGGCCCGAGTCCGATACGCTGGTTGGGCGACGCCTCCCCGCCATCCCTCTCGGGTTGTTTTGCGCCAAGCACTACCTTGGCCGACGAAAACCAGCCAGCGTGGACCTCGGTAATGAAAAGCTGCTTTGGCTGGCTCTCGGCTATGGCGATATTGCGGAGAACCGCTGGCTGTCTGAACAAGATCTGGAACCCGCTGTCGTTTTGCGTGCCCTGAGTGTGCGCGCACTACTCAATGCGACCATTGCAGGCGCCGGCATCGCACCACTACCGCGATTCCTGGCTCAGTCCTCAGGCCTGATTGAAGTCCCGTCCACAGGACTACCCCAACGATATCCCTGGCTGGTGTTTCATCGTACTAGTCGCAACAACAAACGAATGCGCACCGTCAGACGTTGGATTGTCGACACTTGTAAGCAACGCTTTGGCGACTAGCGGCAATGCCGATTCCGGACCACGCGCGGACCTGGTTGTCTACAGGTCGCTTACGCCTCAATCGTCTTTGGTTGGCGGCTCCCTCCCACCGACCAACTTGTAGATCATGTACAGCGGAATCAACATCAGGAAACCAAACGTGTTGGCGGCAACACTGTAGATAACGATACCGATCAGAAAACCGATTAGGAACGCGTTAACGATTTTCGGATTCATACAGTCATTCCACTTTTGTTCGTTACCAAATCGCTGAGGGAATTCTCTAGCTCTGGCCAAGTCTCTTGCGCCTGCCGAGCAGCAACCGCTGCATCATCGCGGCGCCCGTCCGCGACGTAGCGGCGAATCAGCTCCACAACATCATCGCGGCATTGCGCATCGAGACTACCCGTCGTGTTTTCGCCAGAACGCGTGAACACTTCTGCCGAGAAAATCTCGCGGCGCTGTCCACCCAGACTGTATTTGTAGGGCTCGTCGCCGATGGTGAAGTCATAACGGGTCAGCCCATTGGCGATCGCCCAACGTATGCAATGCGCGTGCAGCATTAGACCGACGGACAAATCGCGTACACTCTCGTCGCGACCGGCAACATGAAACAATGCCTGGCGCTTCGCCCGGTCAATGAAGTTCGCCTGCGCGGCGACCGGTTTGTCGTCCCGCCACGCAATCGCGAGGTACACCATGCCGTTGGCGAGCCCAAGCATTACCACTTCCTTAAACATATCAGCGAGACGGGTGGCGCGCTTCTTACCCTTTTGCTGCACATGCTTCGCGTACCAGAGCTTTGAGAGAATAGTCACATCGCGGGTGTAGGTTTCCGGCCGGGATTTGCGAATCGATAGTGTTGGATCGTTATCGAGCTGCCGCTGCAAGCGCTTGAGTTTTTGCCGCGTATTCGCGCTTAGGCCTGCCAGATAGTCGTCGAAGTTATTCGGCAAATCGACGTACGGACAGATGCGATTGTTGGTTTGTCCGTCATTGATGATGTGCTCATTCGATTGGCTGTCGAAAACGCTTGTATCGAATGCACTGGTGAACGCATCGAGCCTGGTTTTAGGCGCGCTGAAGTAGTTCAGAACAATTCGCTCGAACGACATCGCGGCGACTGTGTCAGCGAATGCCTTCGCAATCGCCGATTCATCGGTGGGGTCGCACAACATGCCCGTGTAGTCAGCATCGAAGACATGCCCGAGCATATCCAACACATTCACGAGCCGGCGCTGCGACTTTTGCCATTGCGTCGTCATGATCAATGGCAGCAAACCGATGCAGCGCCCCGAATCCGACCAGGCAACGAGCACGCGGAAATTGCCAGTCATACGTATCGCGATGGCGCATAGGAAATCCGACGACAAATACAAGTGCGCGTGCGGGTCGCATCGGTAAAGCTCATCCCAATCGAGCACGATCTCGAACAGCCGTTCGGTGGTTTGGATGGTCTCTACTTGCATGACGCTATCTTACTCGTGTGCACATCCCCACGGCCAAGAATGCTCAAACGCAGCTATCCACGCACCAGAAAGTCGCCGTCGGGTATGCGGGCAGATCAAGCAAGTGTCGGGATCTGTTCCACTTTTGCGACAACTGTTCTGCGCTCAAATTTCCTCACAACGTTACGGCCTGGCAGATTCGCACCACCATTGTTGCTCAAAAACCACGATAATTCCCCGATTATCGTCTAGAGATCACAGCCTTTATTGTTATATTATAACGTCTCTTTCAGAGACTTGACGGTACGCCGCTGCTAGCCGCCGTCAACGCATATCAAATCTTAAGGAATCGACATGGACATTTCCCGTAAGTTGAGGCCTGCCAGTCTATTGCTGGTAGGCGCCGCAGTGACTGCGCAAGCTCAAGCACAAGAAACCGATAGCGAGACGCCGATCGATGAGGTCATCGTCCGCTGCGCACGAGTATTTCCGAAATCGTGTTAGGCACGACGGTTGTGACCCGTTCCGAGCTACAAAGAGACATGGATAGCACGATCGGCCAGACGCTTTCTCGCCAGCCTGGTGTGAGCTCGACGTTCTTTGGCCCTGGCGTCTCACGGCCAGTGATTCGTGGTCTCGGCGGCGATCGCATCCGTATTTTGACGAACGACATCTCTTCGTTCGATGTATCCACCGCCAGTAACGATCACCTCGTTGCCACCGAAATGGCATTTGCTGACCAGGTCGAAATTCTGCGTGGCGCTGCCACACTGCGTTATGGACAAAACGCCATCGGTGGCGTCGTGAATGTCTATGACAATCGCATCCCCCGCTCGCAGCCCGAAGACGGCTTTGAAGCCGAGATTTCGGCGGCACACTCGACGGTAGACGATGGCAACACCATCGGCGGCGCCGCCGACATTAGCCTGAGCGATAACTGGGTGTTGCATGTTGATGCCAACGATCGTGAGGCATCGATTTATGAAATTCCGGGCTTCGCTAGTGAAGAGGCTGAGGAAGAAGGCGACAAGGGCGCTGTAGCAAATAGCCAATCGGAAGCTACCTCTGGTACAGCCGGTTTGTCGTGGTTGGGCGAAGACGGTTACATCGGCTTCTCGGTAGGCTTCCAGGATGGCAAGTACGGGCTGCCCGGCGGCAAGAAAGAAGAAGAGGAAGAAGAAGGCGGAACCGACGGCGGCGTCATTGAGGAGGAAGAAGAAGAGGAAGGTCCAATTTCGATCGACTTCGAGCAGGTTCGGGTCGACATCGATGCAGAATACAACTTTAACGACGGCCTGATTCGTACAGCCAAATTCCGCTTTGGTCTGTCCGACTACGAGCACACCGAATTCGCCGGTGACGAGCCTGAGACCTTGTTTACCAATGACGAATGGGAGCTACGTGCCGAGGCT